>JAQBZV010000007.1 GCA_027728145.1 Actinomycetota bacterium
GGCGGAATCATCTCCCAGCGGACCAACCGGAAGGACCTTCGGGCGTGGATTTATACGAATATCAAGCCAGGGACATGTTTGAGCGCCACGGTGTTCCTGTCCTGGCGGGCCTCATTGCAGACACTCCCGAAGAGGCTAAAGCAGCCGCCGAGAAAATTGGTGGGCTGACCGTCGTCAAAGCTCAGGTAAAGACCGGGGGGCGTGGCAAGGCCGGTGGCGTCAAGGTTGCCCCCACTGCTGAAGATGCATTCACCGCCGCTGGGGCCATTCTTGGCCTCGACATCAAGGGTCACACCGTCCACCGCGTGATGGTTGCAGCGGGTGCCGCAATTGCTCAGGAGTTCTACTTCTCGGTGTTGCTCGATAGGGCCAACCGCAACTACTTGGTGCTCTGCAGCTATGAGGGTGGGATGGAGATCGAACAACTTGCCGAGGAGCGTCCGGAAGCCCTGGCGCGTGTGGCGGTGGACCCCTTCCTCGGTATCGATCTGGCGAAGGCCACCGCGATTGCCCATCAGGCGAAGTTCCCAGCCGAGCTGGTCGACGTTGTTGCCCCGGTGTTCGTGAAGCTCTATGACGTGTTTGTGAAAGAGGACGCCACCCTGGTGGAGGTCAACCCCCTGGTGTTGACCGAGTCTGGCGAGGTCATTGCACTGGATGGCAAGGTGACTCTGGATGAGAACGCAGAGTTCCGTCAGCCCCACCACGCGGAGTTGGCTGATTCCGCCACCGCGGACCCCCTGGAGGAAAAAGCGAAAGCTCACGACCTCAACTACGTGAAGCTTGATGGCGAGGTCGGTGTAATTGGAAACGGTGCCGGCTTGGTGATGTCCACCCTCGATGTGGTCGCCTACGCCGGAGAAAAGCACGGTGGAGTGAAGCCCGCGAACTTCCTCGACATCGGTGGGGGAGCATCCGCCGAGGTGATGGCTGCCGGTCTCGATGTCATCCTCGGTGACCCCCAAGTGAAAAGCGTGTTTGTCAACGTCTTTGGTGGCATCACCGCGTGTGACGCGGTGGCCAATGGAATCGTGAAAGCTCTCGAGATGATTGGCGAGGGCGCCACGAAGCCACTGGTTGTCCGTCTGGATGGCAACAGCGTTGACGAGGGTCGAAAGATCCTGGCTGCCGCTAACCACCCGTTGGTGACTCTTGCCGACACCATGGATCAGGGCGCTGACCGCGCCGCCGAATTAGCATCGAAGTAGGGGACTAGCGTGTCGATTTTTCTGACTCAAGATTCCAAAGTCATTGTTCAAGGCATCACCGGTGGTGAGGGCTCTAAGCACACCGCACTGATGTTGGCCGCTGGCACCCAGGTGGTGGGCGGTGTGAACGCGAGAAAGGCTGGCACCACGGTCACCCACGGTGACGTGGAGCTGCCGGTGTTTGGCACCGTGGCGGAAGCGATGGAGAAGACGGGCGCCGATGTTTCGGTGGCTTTTGTGCCTCCCGCATTTGCAAAGGACGCCGCTATTGAAGCTATTGACGCCCACATCCCGCTGTTGGTCATCATCACCGAAGGAATTCCGGTCCAGGACACTGCCCAGCTTTGGGCTCACGCTGGATCGGTAGGGAAGACACGCATCATCGGGCCCAACTGCCCCGGCATTATTACTCCGGGTGAGGCGCTTGCGGGGATAACCCCCGCGACCATTACCGGCAAGGGACCCATCGGTTTGGTTTCCAAGTCGGGGACCTTGACCTACCAAATGATGTTTGAGCTGCGCGACATTGGTTTCTCCACCGCAATTGGTATTGGTGGAGATCCGATTGTGGGAACCACCCACATTGATGCGTTGGAAGCGTTTGAGAACGACCCCGAGACCCAGGCCATCGTCATGATTGGGGAAATCGGGGGTGACGCGGAAGAGCGCGCCGCAGAGTTCATCAAGGCGCACGTGACGAAACCCGTCGTCGGATATGTTGCTGGCTTCACGGCTCCCGAGGGCAAGACCATGGGTCACGCGGGAGCAATCGTGTCTGGTTCGGCGGGAACAGCCGCTGCGAAGAAGGAAGCTCTCGAAGCTGCGGGCGTGAAGGTGGGGAAGACTCCGTCGGAGGCCGCCGACCTGATGCGCGAGATCATTCAGTCGCTGTAGTGACCGGGCTCCTGTGGGGGGCTCGCGGTAGGCTCATGTCGCCATGAATGCCCGCCTTAACGCCTTTGCCACCGTGCTCGATGTCGTGGTGCTGGTGGGGCTCGGACTGGGCTTGTTGTTTGCTCCCCTCACCTTTGTGTGGGCCTTCGATGATGGTTTTGCCACTGATTTATTGATCTCGTGGGCGATAGCGGTGGATGGCTGGATGTTGGGGCACGGTGTTCCCCTCACTCTCACTCTTGACCCGAGCCTTGCTCAGTCGTTATCTCTGGGAGAGAGCAGTAGCAGCTTCGTCGTGGACATCGCACTGCTGGGGCTGGGGCTCATCACGCTCCTGTGGGGGTATCGCATTGGTCGACGCAGTGGCACCCGCATCTATCCGGTGTCCACCTGGTTTGTAGCTGTGGGGACACTGGTCGCGCTCAGTTTTGTCATGGTGTTTTTTCTCCCTCAACACATGGTCACCATGGAGTTGATGGACGCACTCGTGCGACCCGCACTTTTTCTTGCAGCCGGACTTGCTCTGGCAACCTGGGTGGGCTCGCGAGCACCCGGTGGCCGAGTGCTCGAGGGCGTCCTCCCCGAAACTGTGCTCGCCGTGATGCGCACGGGTGTGAAGACCGCGGGGGCATCGGTTTTGGGTCTCGTAGCCCTCGCGTCTCTTGCCATCGCGGGTCTTGTCGTGTGGTCGTTTGGCACCATGATCGTCCTCTACGAGTCACTGCAGCCCGGTGTGTGGGGGATCATTACCCTGTCGATTGCGCAGCTGGCCCTGTTACCCACCGCGATTGTGTGGGGTGCACTGTGGATGGTGGGGCCTGGCTTTGCCCTGGGGACCGGGGCGCTGGTCTCACCGCTTGGAACAACGGTGCAGGCGGTACCTGCGCTTCCCCTGCTCGGCATCATTCCCTCCACCCCTCCGATGGGGGCGATCATGATTGTGGCCGTTCCTCTCGCGGTGTCCTTCATCGCGGGGGTGGCAGCGACCACCATGCTCCTGGGGAGCAACCCAGGAAACCTGTGGCGAAATGTGGGGGACACAGAGTTTCATCATCAACCGTTAGTCCAAATCCTGGCCGCCTCCGCGGTGGCGGGAGCCCTGGGGTCCTTCGGTGGTTTTGTGCTCGCTTCGATGACGAGTGGTTCCGCGGGTCCCGGTCGGTTCCAGAATGTGGGTGCCGACCCGGCACAGGTTGCCCTGTGGTGGGGGCTGGAAATATTCGTTGGCGTCTTGCTGGGTCTACTCTCCGGCGCTCTGGGTCGCAGGAGTCAAAAGGTCGCTCGCTAGGCTAGAGCTGTGCGCCAAAGACTCGTGGTCCTGATCTCCGGGGCCGGCAGCAATCTTGCCTCCCTCCTCGAGAACCTCCCAGTCACACAGATTCCCGCGGACGTTGTCGCTGTGGGATCCGACACCAACGCGCCAGGCCTTCAGCATGCTGCAGGCCGCGGGATTCCTACTTTTGTTGTTCCCTGGGAGGAGTTTTCCTCCCGAGCGGAGTGGGGAGTGGCACTCGGTGACGCCCTCGCGGCTCACGAGCCAGACCTGATTATCTTGAGCGGCTTTATGAAGCTTCTTCCGCCCGAACTGGTCAGTCGATTCTCTCCGCGCATACTCAACACCCACCCGGCCTATTTGCCCGAGTTCCCCGGAGCTCATGCTGTGCGGGAGGCGCTCGCCTCCGGGGCCACCGAGACCGGTGCGTCCGTGATCGTGGTGGACGAGGGTGTTGACACCGGCCAGATTCTCGCTCAGAGAAGGGTTCCTGTGGAGCCTGGCGATGACGAAGCAGCCTTGCACGCTCGCATCAAAGTTGTTGAGCGGGAACTACTCCTCCAGGTTCTGGAAAATATGACCACAGCGATCGGAACGTAGAGATCATGTCCCAAAGTGAACGCACTATGCCCCAGCGCGCACTGGTGTCGGTGAGCGATAAGACGGGGCTGCTCGAGTTGGGTCGAGCACTGATGGATTCCGGTGTCGAGATTGTGTCCACCGGATCTACCGCGCAAACCCTGCGTGACGGGGGTGTGGCGGTCAGGGAGGTCAGTGAGGTGACCGGGTTCGCAGAGGCCCTGGATGGCCGGGTCAAGACACTCCACCCGAGTATTCACGGTGGGATTTTGGCCGATCGCCGCAACCCCGAACACCGTGCCGCTCTTGAGGACCTGGGGATTGAAGCCATCGACTGGGTAATTGTGAACCTGTATCCCTTTGTGGAAACCCTCGCCTCGGGTGCTAGCGATGAGGACATCATCGAGCAGATTGACATCGGTGGCCCCGCCATGGTCCGAGCTGCCGCCAAGAACCACCACAGTGTGGCAATCGTCGTGAGCCCCGCTCGTTATGGGGCTCTCCTCGACTCTCTGGCTCAGGGTGGCACCACCCTCGAGTGGCGCCGGGAGCTCGCCGCAGAAGCGTTCACTCACACTGCCCGCTATGACAGTGCGGTGTCCCAGTGGCTGACCGATGGTGAGGCGCTGAGTTTTCACGCCGACAAACTGGGCGATCTTCGCTACGGTGAAAACTCTCACCAGGCTGCGGCGGTGTTTGCGGGTCATGCAATTCCTCCGGGTCTCGCCTCAGCGCAGGTTCTCCAGGGCAAGGAAATGTCCTACAACAACTATCTCGATGCCGATGCAGCTCTTAGGGCGGCCATGGATCACGAGGGCCCGGCGATCGCCATCATCAAGCACCAGAACCCCTGTGGGATTGCCACCGCGGATTCACTCGCGGTGGCTCACCAGCTCGCTCACGCCTGTGATCCGGTGTCGGCCTTTGGAGGAGTTATTGCGTCTAACCGCGAGGTTGAGGGGGATGTTGCTCGTTCGATTGTCGAGGTGTTTACCGAAGTTGTCGTGGCGCCAAGCTTCACACCAGAAGCGCGAGAGGTATTCTCGGCCAAAGCAAACCTGCGCATCGTGGAGCTTCCCGAGGGTTTTGAGCAAGCAAACACCGAGTGGAGACATATTTCTGGTGGGGTTTTGGTGCAGGACGTTGATCGCCATTTCGCGGACCCTTCCACCTGGACATTGGTCTCGGGTGAGGCAGCGAGCCCCGAGGATCTCGCGTCACTGGAGTTTGCGTGGCGAGCAGTTCGCGCGGTCAAATCCAATGCAATTCTGCTCGCCCAGGGCGGCGCGAGCGTGGGAATCGGGATGGGTCAGGTGAACCGCGTGGATTCTTGCCAGCTTGCGGTCACGCGGGCGGGGGAGCGTGCTGCGGGGAGCGTGGCTGCTTCCGACGCTTTCTTCCCGTTTGCTGATGGGTTGCAGATTTTGCTGGATGCGGGGGTTCGGGCAGTGGTGCAACCCGGAGGCTCAGTACGAGATGACGAGGTCATCGCCTCTGCCACGGCGGCCGGTGTCACGATGTATATGACGGGTGAGCGTCACTTTTTCCACTAAAGAGTGAGTGTTCCAATCGTGTCGCCGTATTCGGTGACACCAGTCTTGGTGAATCCGAGGTGCTGGAAGAATTCACCGGGACCCTCTCCATCGCCTGACCACACTGCACTGAGTGTGGTGAAACCTTGGGCTCTCGCTTCTTCGGTGACGGCGTCAATGGCAAAGCGCCCCACACCCTGTCCTTGGGCGCTGGCGGCCACACTGACCCGCCACACGCAGCAGCGGAGGACTTCATCCGGGTGGGAGGAGTCAAAGTAGGCGCGGACAAAGCCGAGGACCTCGCCATCGCGGATGATGACCCTGCCCCACGTCTTTGAATGGTCCAGGCTGGCATCGGCGTTTTCGTAGGTGACAGGAGTTTCAAATTGTTCTTGGCCGGGGCGGAGCTCCAGCGAGTTTGCCTGCAGTGCGGTGTCTGCGGAGAGTTCCTGAAGTGTGAGGCCTGTCATGTGGTTAGCGTATGGCGTTTGGGTGAACATCAGGCAAGTATCTTTATGTAAAGATATATGGGGTGGTGTTCGAGATTAGACTTTCTCGGGCGCAATCACCCGGTCGTAGAGAAGAGATGCCCCGTGGAAAAAATCAAGGTTGATGGAGTTGTCGTCGAGCTAGACGGTGACGAAATGACGCGAATTATTTGGCGGTTCATCAAGGACCGCCTCATTCACCCCTACCTCGACATCACCCTGGAGTACTACGACCTGGGGATCGAGAAGCGTGATGAGACCGACGACCAGATCACCATTGACGCAGCCAACGCCATCAAAAAGCACGGCGTGGGAGTCAAGTGCGCGACCATCACCCCCGATGAGGCACGGGTTGAAGAGTTCGGTCTGAAGAAAATGTGGCGAAGCCCCAATGGGACTATTCGCAACATTCTCGGTGGCGTCATCTTCCGCGAGCCCATCATCATTTCCAATATTCCGCGCCTTGTTCCCGGCTGGAACAAGCCCATCATTGTCGGCCGTCACGCCTTTGGTGACCAATACCGCGCCACAGACTTTGTCTTTGACGGACCAGGAACCCTCACCATTAGCTTTCAGCCACAAGACGGCGGCGAAGCCCAGAGCTTCGAGGTCTTCGAAGCCCCCGGCGGTGGAGTGGCCATGGCGATGTATAACCTCGACTCTTCCATCCGCGACTTCGCTCGAGCGTCGCTGAACTACGGTTTGAACCGTGGATACCCGGTGTATCTCTCGACCAAGAACACCATCCTGAAGGCCTATGACGGTCGCTTCAAGGACATCTTCCAGGAGATCTTTGAGGCGGAGTTCCAGGACGCTTTTGAGAAAGCGGGCATCACCTATGAGCACCGCCTTATTGATGACATGGTGGCGTCTGCACTGAAGTGGGAGGGCGGCTATGTCTGGGCCACCAAGAACTACGACGGTGACGTGCAATCGGACACTGTGGCGCAGGGCTTTGGGTCGCTCGGATTGATGACCAGCGTGCTCACCACCCCGGATGGCGCCATTGTGGAGGCAGAGGCCGCCCATGGAACCGTGACTCGCCACTACCGCGAGCACCAAAAGGGCAACCCCACCTCGACCAACCCGATTGCGTCGATCTTTGCGTGGACGAGGGGCCTCATGCACCGCGGAAAACTGGACTCCAACCAGGCGTTGATTGACTTTGCGGAGACACTCGAGGACGTCGTCATCAAGACGGTCGAATCGGGAGCCATGACCAAGGACCTTGCCATGCTCGTGGGTCGAGACCAGGAGTGGCAGACCACCGAGGACTTCTTGGCCACCCTGGACCACAACTTGACGGCACGTCTCACCAGCTAGCAAAAATACCCCGGGGGGTATAATCTATGAGTGTCGTGATTACCTCAACACTCAAGGAGAGCCATCGTGTGTAGCCCAGCGCGTTGTAACCGTTGCAGCAAGGTCACCTGGACCGGCTGCGGAGAGCACATCGAGGAAGCTTTGGCTGGTTTCGGACCAGACGAGCTCTGTAAGTGCGCTTAGTCCACCAGTAACGCACTCATCCCCAGGCCAAGACCCGGGGATGAGTCATTTAAAGATGATGGTCCGGACCCCGTCGAGCAGAATGCGATGTTCGGCAAACCACCGAACCGCCTGAGTGAGTGTGCGGGATTCTTCATCCTGGCCGATGGCTCGGAGCTCTTCGGGCGATTGTGAGTGATCCACTCGCACCACGTTCTGCTCAATGATGGGCCCCTCATCGAGCTCAGTCGTGACAAAGTGCGCGGTTGCGCCAATCAGCTTCACACCGCGCTCGTGAGCTTGGCGATAGGGGTTGGCTCCCTTGAAACCGGGCAAGAACGAGTGGTGAATGTTGATGATGCGACCCTCGAGGGCTTGGCATAATTCGGGACTGAGAACCTGCATATATCGAGCCAGGACGACCAGCTCGATGTCGTGCTCCTCAACCAAGGCCAACACCTCGGACTCAAACGCTGTCTTGCTGGGCGCATCCGTGATGGCCAGGGAGAGAAATGGAACACCGTAAAAATCTGCGACGGGTTTCAGAGTGTCGTGATTGGACAAAACCTGGGGAATCTCAATCGTGAGATGGCCATCGCGCTGGCGGACGAGAAGATCGGTCAGACAGTGCCCCGAGGTGGAGGCCAGCACTAGCGTGCGCAGTGGTCTCCCGACCGTGTTGATCTCGGCGGTCATGGCGTAGCGCTCGATGATGGGTGCCAAGGCGCCTTGGAAAGCCTCATAGTCCGCAGTAGTTTCCACCTGCAACCTCATAAAGAAGCGACCGGTGTCCTCCGAGGAAAACTGCTGAGACTCGGTGATATTTCCCTGCGCCTGCACGATGGCACCACTCACCGCGTGGACAATTCCGGGCTTGTCGTCACACACAAAAGTGACGACAAAGTGAGAGGGAGAGCTGGACACCCTTCTAGCTTAGGCTCCCAGCGTGGGGCGCCGGAGTGCTCCCAGCCTCACCGGTTACACTGGGGCTACGCAACTGGCGTAATGATGGATAACCATCGGGGAGCGTAAGGAAGCGTGCTGGCCGTACGCCTGGGCTGACACGAAAACTCCATAACCGTGCAACCAAGGGAGAACCCCGTGAACCCCACAACAAGCGCTGCTCTTGACACCTTCACCGCGTCGCTCGCCGATATTGACCCCGAAATTCAGGATGTCCTGGATAAGGAACTGGGTCGCCAGCGCGGGACGCTGGAAATGATCGCCAGCGAAAACTTTGTCCCCCACGCAGTCCTCGAAGCTCAGGGCAGCGTCCTCACCAATAAGTACGCCGAGGGCTACCCCGGAAAGCGCTACTACGGTGGTTGCGAATTTGTCGATATTGCCGAAAACCTCGCTATTGAGCGGGCTAAGGAACTCTTCGGCGCCGCCTACGCGAACGTCCAGCCTCACTCGGGCGCGAGTGCCAGTGCCGCGGTCCTGCACGCACTGGCTCAGCCCGGTGACACCATCCTGGGTCTCGAGTTGGCACACGGTGGTCACCTGACCCACGGTATGAAGCTCAACTTCTCCGGCAAGGTGTACAACGCCACCTCTTACGGAGTGGAGCCCGACACCTTCCTCATCGATATGGACAAGGTCCGCGACAAGGCGCTCGAGCACAAGCCCACCGTGCTGATCGCCGGGTGGTCCGCTTACCCGCGTCACACGGATTTTGCTGCCTTCCGCGCCATTGCCGATGAGGTGGGAGCGCGCCTCTGGGTCGATATGGCCCACTTTGCGGGACTGGTGGCCGCGGGACTCCACCCGTCCCCGATTCCCCACGCCGATGTCGTGTCCTCCACCGTGCACAAGACCCTCGGCGGTCCTCGTTCAGGAATCATCCTGAGCCGCGATGAGTCGTTGGCGAAGAAGCTCAACTCTGCAGTCTTCCCCGGTCAACAGGGTGGACCGCTCATGCACGTGATTGCGGCGAAGGCGGTGGCGTTCAAGCTCGCCATGAAGCCAGAGTTCATCGACCGGCAAGAGAGAACAATTCGAGGCGCACAACTTCTGGCAGAGCGCCTCGTTCAGGACGACACCCGCGCAGCGGGAGTCGATGTCCTCACGGGGGGCACGGATGTGCACCTCGCTCTTGTAGACCTGCGGAACTCTCCCGTGGACGGCCAGCAGGCTGAGGATCTCCTGCACCACGTGGGAATTACGGTTAATCGCAACGCGGTGCCCTTCGACCCCAGACCCCCCATGGTCACCTCCGGTGTTCGCATTGGAACCCCCGCTTTGGCTACCCGAGGATTCGGAGACACCGAGTTCACCGAGGTGGCCGACATCATCGCTCACACCCTGATGCCAAACCCCGATGTCGCTGCTCTGCAGGCTCGGGTCGCGGGGCTGACCGAGGCGTGGCCGCTGTATCCCGAGCTTTCCTAGTACTCCGATGCGAGCTACAACTCTCGACGGTACGGCCACAGCCCAGGCCATCAAGAGAGAAATCGCGGATCAGGTTCGCGTCCTCACCGAGGTGGGGGTCACCCCGGGCCTTGGCACCATTTTGGTCGGGGAGGACCCGGGGTCGACCTGGTATGTCGCGGGCAAGCATCAAGACTGTGGCGAGGTGGGAATTGAGTCCTATCGGAGTGACCTGCCGGCGAGCGCCACCCAGGATGAGGTTCTGGCGGCAATTGATGAGTTCAATGACAATCCCGGGGTGACCGGGTACATCGTTCAACTCCCGCTACCGGACCACATCGACCAGGACGCGGTCTTGGAAAGAATCGATCCCACCAAAGACGCCGATGGTCTCCACCCGATGAACCTGGGGCGCCTGGTGAATCAGGTGGGAGGCGAGATGGACTCTCCGATTCCCTGCACGCCGCAGGGAATCGTCGAATTGGTGGAGCGTCATGGGATTTCCTGGAGGGGAAAACACGTGGTGGTCTTGGGGCGCGGGGTGACCGTGGGCCGACCCATCGGATTACTGCTTACCAGGAGGGGTCTCGACGCCACCGTCACCCTCACCCACACCAAGACCGAAAATCTTGCGGAGCTGGTCTCGCAGGCGGACGTCATCGTTGCCGCTGCGGGTGTGGCGGGCATTGTCAGTGCCGACATGGTGAAGCCCGGTGCTGTGGTGTTGGACGTGGGGGTGAGTCGCGTCATGGTTGGCGGGAAAGCCAAGGTTGTCGGCGATGTCGCAGAGGACGTCTGGGGGGTGGCAGGTTTTGTTTCCCCAAACCCTGGCGGTGTGGGCCCGATGACGAGGGCCCTGCTCTTGCGCAACGTGGTGGAGATTGCCCAAAGGGGGGTAGCGGGCCGTGGCTAAATTGTATTTTCGCTTTGGAGCGATGAACTCGGGTAAGTCAACAGGGCTGTTGCAGGCTGCCCACAACTATGAAGAACGTGGTCAAAGAGTTGTGGTGGCCAAGCCCATGGTTGACACCAAAGGTGACCGGACCATCGTGTCCCGGCTGGGTGTCTCTCGGGAGGTCGACCTGATCATTGGGCCAGCCACCGATGTGGTGACCATGATCGACAACGAGTCTGACCGAATTGCGCGCACCTCCGGTGAGACAATTTCATGCCTGCTCGTGGATGAATCCCAGTTCCTCAGTCCCCGGCAGGTCGATGATTTGTTCATCATTGCGATTCGTCGAAACATTCCTGTCCTGGCCTATGGAATTCGCACTGACTTTCAAACTGTCGCGTTCCCCGGGTCCAGGCGCCTACTCGAGATTGCTCATTCCCTGGAGGAATTGAAAACAATTTGTCGATGTGGCCGGAAAGCAGTGTTTAACACCAGAAAAGTCGGTGGCCAGTTTGTCTTCGATGGAGCGCAGGTGGCAATCGATGACGGCGAGGTCACCTACGAGTCATTGTGTGGGGAGTGCTACCTCGATGAAAGTGGCGGCCGGCTTGCGAGTGGGTATGTCCCCCAGGAGGTCGTTCACGAGCTCGCGGAGCCCAACACCGACTTCAGTTAGTGGTCGGGGTGACAGGATTTGAACCTGCGACCTCGTCGTCCCGAACGACGCGCGCTACCAAGCTGCGCCACACCCCGTGAGGCAGGGCTCAAGCGTACCCGATATCGTCCGCCACGAGCGTGACGAGGACCGCCTCCGGTGGGCAGAAAAGTCGGATGGGGGCATAGATACTGGTACCAATTCCGGCGGACACCTCTAGGTAGGAGGCCTTCGTTGCGTGGGTCCAGACGTGAACTCCTGAGGCCATTGAGGTCGGCAAATCACAGTTCGTGGTGAGGGCTTTGCCCCCGGGTAAACAGACCTGACCGCCGTGGGTATGTCCGGCAAAAATTGCCTCAGCCCCCTGGTTCTGGAGCGCGTTCAGGACCCGCTGGTAGGGAGCGTGAGTGACGCCAAGGGTGGTGAGCGAGGTGCTGCTGCCCTCCCGGGCTTCACGAGCTTCATCGAGGAGCCCGGGAAGGCTGGAGAGGGAATCCAGCCCGTAATGCGCATCCCCCACGCCTACCCACTCCAGTGAGCTTCCTCGAATCTCCATGTGGGTCACGCCGTTGTCGATGTCGACCCACCCCAGGCGCTCGTAGAGGGCTTGCAGTCCCGCGAAATCCATTGCTTCTCCAGAGTGATCACCGTGGGGGGCCGAAGGCGCCACAACATAGGAGAAGGGGTTCTTGAGTCGGGGAGCGACACGATCATTGGATCCGTGGGTCACCACACCGGGAATTCCGGCAAAGGGGATGAGGGCCTCCGCGAGTGCTCCGAGGCCTTCTGGGTGGCCCAGAAAATCGCCCGTCCCCACCACAATGTCTGGCTGGAGGTCGGTGAGTTCGCGAATCCAGGCAACCGCGGGACTGTGCCAGGGCGCCATATGGATGTCACTGAGATGCAAAACCCGGATGGGTTCACTGCCCGGGTCGAGCACGGGGAGGGTCTCCCGTCGTACCCGAAAGTTTTCACGCTCCACGAGCGAGCCCCAGGCTGCTGCCCCCAGTGCGAGCGCTCCCAGTCCTGCCAGGGCAAGCCCTGATTTAGAGACCATCAGTCCAGGAGGACATCATCTTCAGGAGAGGGTGCCACGACCCCACAGGACACTTGAATCTGGACTCCGGTGTAGTTCCAGACCTGAGCTCCCGCTCCTACGCTCTGGCTTGCGATGGTTCCCACACCGGGGTCGGCGCTCACACTGCCCGGTCCACAGCTGTACTGGCGTGCGCCGGTCATGTTGAGACCGTCCATAGTGGACGTGGCCTGCTCTACCGAGAGACCCACGAGGTTCGGCATAATCAGGTTTCCGGTGCTCTCGCCGTCACCACCGCTTCCGCCAAGAACACGCACGGTCATCCCGCGGGCAAGGTAGGTGCCGGCAGCGGGTTCGAAAATACCCACGCGGCCTGCCACAACACCTTCGGCGACCTCAAGTCTCAAGCCCAGGCTTTCCAGCAGGAGTGAAGCTTCGTCATAGGTGAGCCCAGCAATGTTGGGAACGTCAATTCCGCTGCCCTGGAGCAGGCGCTCGGAGGGAGCAGGGAAAGATTCTCCCCCGTACTGCTCGTTCGCGTCTTCCATGATGACGCGCCAAATATCGTGCCGAAGGACTGTTCCCCCGGAATATTCACGAAGGCTAAAGTCTCCAAGGATGTTGCCCACCCAGACCGACGTAGCCACATTTGTGCTCGATCCGACCATCCAGGTTTGCACCTGGGAGTCGGTGGTTCCCGTTTTGCCGATAACGGGAACGTCACCGCGAGGATTGGAGCGGGACCCGGTTCCTCCGGTGATGACTCCACGCATGGGATAGGCGGTTGCTGCCGCAATTTCGGGGCTAATCCCTTGCCGGCAGGTTGACTCCTGGCCGGGGATTGTGTCACCGGTGTCGGTGACGAACCTGTCCACCACAATCGGCTGACACACCACACCGCCATGAGCGATACCCCCAAAAGCGGTGGCCATCGTCAGCGGGGCTATTTCATTTGTTCCCAACACTGCAGAGGGGTTCGTT
>JAQBZV010000008.1 GCA_027728145.1 Actinomycetota bacterium
TGAGCGTCATGTACACACCGGTGACTGGCGCTACGCAATCGAGGAGGGATACTCCTCGGCAGCACGTGTGGTCACTGCCGCGGCACTCATTATGTTCTTCGTATTTATTGCTTTTGTGCCCCACGGGAGCAACACTCTCAAGCCGATCGCCTTGGGACTTGCGGTGGGTATCGCACTCGATGCTTTTGTCGTTCGCATGACCCTTGTCCCTGCGTTGATGGCGCTGTTCAAAGAGCGAGCCTGGTGGTTCCCGAAATTCCTCCATCGCACCATCCCCCACGCCGACGTTGAAGGCGAAAAGCTGGGCGAGCACATCCGCAACAGCACTTGGGCGCAGGAACACTCGTCCTCCATCGTTCACGCGCACTATCTGGTACTCGACGGTGATGCTTCCCGCCACCCCCTCACCCTGGAATGGCGGCCCGGCGATCGTCTCGACCTGGTGGCAGAACCCCATCTGGCACGAGTCTTAGCGGCCACTGTGGCGGGTGCTCTTCCCCCAGCCTCCGGGTCACTTCACGTTGCGGGCCACCCACTTCCCAGTGAAATCAGGAGTGCTCGCTCCAAGGTCTCGGTATGGAGCCCCCAAGACTCTGATGCTCTCACCCCCCTGGGCGAGGCGCTCCGGGAAAGAATGGAATGGTCCGCGGCACTCCGCACTCTGTCCACGTCAGAACGCAAACACAGAGTCCGCGCAACACTTAATACCCTTGGTGCCCTCAGTGACGAGTTGGCCCCCGGTCAGCCCTTGACTGAGACCTCGGTCTCGGGTCTGCTCAACCCGGGGCAACAGGTCCTGGTCTGGGCAGCACTCGCTGTTGCGGATGGGTCCCCCGTGTGCCTGGTGTCCCCCGCCGAGCCCCTCTATGACGAGGGACACCGTGAACTGTGGTGGCGAGCCCTCGATGCCCTGGCGACAGCAGAGCAAACGATTGCCCTCTTCAGCCTGCCTCCCGCTCGCGCTCTCAGCAGAGTCAGCGTCTCCACGACCATCCTCGACTTGTCTCAGCCAGAAGCGGCGGTGATTGCATGAAGACTCGCTCCCCTCTGAGTCTCTGGATCATTGCCGGACTCCTCACCCCGCTGGTCATCATCGGAGGACTGCTGGGCGCCCTCTCCTCGGGAGAAAACGCCCTGGAGCGGGTGCCAGTCGCGTTGGTCAACAACGATGAGCTCATCACCGAGACCGATGACGCCGGGGAAGAGACCTTTATTTTTGCCAGTAAGCCCCTCGTGACTGAGTTGGTCACGTCCGATGATTTCGCCGTGGACTGGCTGGTCACCAGTTCTGAACAAGCGAGAGCCCTGCTCGCCTCCGGCGATGTTTATGCGATCGTCGAAATCCCCGAGGATTTCTCCTATGCCGTCACGACTCTTGAGACTGACAATCCCGAACAAGCAACGTTCACCATCATCACGGATGCCTCCCACAGCTATCTTGCGGGGCTGCTGTCTGACCAAATTGGTGACGCTCTTGCCTCTGGCGTCAGTGACGAATTTGGCTCGGGGATCATGGAAGGGCTCTTCACCGCGATTGTGGAAATCGCGGACGGATTCGACGAGATTGCCGAGGGTGCCGACACCCTCGCCGACGGGGTAGAGGAAGTGTCCGAAGGAGTCACAGAACTCAACGACGGTGTCGAAGATCTTGCCTCGGGCTATACCGAGTTTGACGATGGCCTTGGCACCTTCAGCGAGGGTGTCACCTCGCTCTCCGACGGACTTGACGCCCTGGGCGAGGGAACGTCGGGGCTCACCGCCCTGTCAACCGGTGTCAAGACGTACACCGACAGTATCTCAACCCTGTCCGCTGGGCTGTCTGGGGTGAAAGCGTCCGGGGCGCTCAGTGGAAACCCGGCAGAAGCGAGCCTCAACGCGCTAATTGACGGTCTCGCCACTGCTGCTTCGGGAGGTGGGACTCTGTCGACCCAGACCTCCACCGCGCTCAGCGGTGTCACCAAGGGAATCATCGAGCTCGACAAGGGTGCAGACGCACTCGATGACGCCGGTCAAGATATTGCTGAAGGATCCGGAGAGATTCGCGAGGGCCTCACAGACCTCGCGGAGGGAACGGGTGAGCTCGACGAAGGCATGGTCGAATTGGCCGACGGCGCACGTGAATTTGCGGACGGTGTGGCCGAGGGCGCTGCTGATCTCCGCGAGGGCGCAGGGACAATGCCCAGTGACGAAGCGCTCGAGGTATTGAATAACCCGGTGGTCTTTGATGGCAGCAATATTTCGGAGACCATTGGGTTCCAGGAGACTCTCTCCAGCGTTCTCGTTCCGGTGGGAATGTGGCTGGTGGCTCTGGCCTATTTCCTGGCGTTACCCAGTTATTCCTCAAGAATTTTGGGCAGCACCGCCAGGACCCAAGCCCTCCTGGGGCGGGCAACGAGGCCCATCCTGGTCATGGTGGGGACCTGGAGCGCGATTGTCATCACACTCCTCCACACCTTGGGTGGTGTCGCCTGGTCGGCGCTGGGATTCACCGGACCCATCGTTGTGCTGAGTGCGCTGGCCATGGCAGCTGTGCACTTTGCCGTGTGGGCATGGAACCCCCGTTGGTTGGCTCCCCTATCTCTCGGTGCGCTGATTGTGCAGATTGTGAGTCTCGGCAGCGTCGTTCCGATCGAAATTCTCCCCAGCATCTACCAAGCCATCTCGGGCGCAACACCGCTCGGCTGGACAACCGATGCCTTGATTGCGTCCCTGGCAGGAGGAGACATCTCCCGAACTATCAGCGCGCTGGTGTCACTTGCTGTGTTGACCACGGTCGCCTACATTCTCTCCGCCCTCATTCTTCGCTCGAAGAGGACGCTGGCAACCCAGACCCAGGTGGGCCTACAGGCCTAACCGACTCGGTGGAGCCAGACCACAGAGCGTTCGTCTCCCGCGTGGCGGAAAGCTTCGAGCTCGTCATCCCAGGCGCCCCCGAGGGCAACCCGCAGCTCCCGCGAAATCTCCTCAGCATTGCCCTGCGCCACCTCGAGGGCATACCGGATGCGATCCTCGGGAACCACAATGTTGCCACTCGAGTCGGTCTGGGCGAAGAAGACCCCCAAATCAGGGGTGTGCATCCAGCGACCGCCGTCTGAGCCCGGTGTGGGCTCCTCGGTCACTTCGTAGCGAAGATGCTCCCAACCCCGCAAAGAACTGGCGATGGCAGCCCCCGAGCCGACCGGACCCATCCACTCCATTTCCGCCCGCAAGGTTCCCGGCAAAACGGGTTGCTCCTCCCACCGGCAGTTCACCGGGTACCCCAGCGCGCTACCAATAGCCCACTCGAGGTGGGGACAGAGAGCACGCGGTGAGGAGTGCACAAAAAGCACACCGCGAGCACGGGTGGTTGTCATCGTCTACTCCTATTCCGTTGGTTCGACTTCCCCATCGACCGCGGAATAACGCGAGTAGTGCATGATTTGGTCGCAAGACCGGGTCCCAGTATGCGCTATCAACCCTAAGAATTACAAGTGTGGTACTTATCCGTGCAGCAGGGAACCATCTTTTGCGAGCACGTTCTTCTCCCCTGCCTCAATAGCGAAGGGGAACCTGTTTTGTGCCGGCGGGAGCGGACAGTTGAAGGCATAGGAGAACGCACACGGCGGCAGGATGGCGTAGTTGAAGTCCAGGGTGATGGATCCATCGGGGTTCGGGGCAAGAAACAAGAACCGTCCGACACTGTACGTGGAGCCACCGTTAGTAGCGTCAGCAAACACCAGCTGGAGTGCCCGACCCGCTTTGAACGCGGCAATGCTGTAGTCCGCTCCGTCGTGGCTGAAGGTAATCTCGCCGGGAACTACCTCATCCCGTGCCACACCCTCGTCCTTCAGGTGCTCAAACCCCACACTTGTCCCACCGGGTATCTCTTTCCACGTTCCGGTGATAACCCACTGGGGCGCATACGGGTAAGCGTCTACTTCACCAAAGTTCTGGATGCCCTCCGATTGGGAGTCCCACACCCGCAGAGCGTAGGTGCCCTCGGCGGCGATGACGTGTCCGCTCACGGTGTCGCTAAACACGACTGTGGAGGGAGATTCATCATCTTTGCCCCGAACACTGACCTGGCCATCCACAGTCACACCGTCCACGACGATGCTCTCGGAGGCCTCCGCGGTCACCAGTAGGCCCGAACCGCCATCAGTGCGTGGCCCCCAGGTGCCTGGAACCCCCCAAATGGGTTGTTCCATATCCACCCACTGGGTGTTGGTGAGCGCCAGAGGACCCTCGGGTTGAATCGCTGCCAGGTTTCGGCGCTCGCGAAACGTCGCGAGCTTGTCCTCTGCTTCCGACATTGAGCTAGTCAGTCAGAGCGGGAATGATTGCGCCGGCAAACACCTGGTAGGCGAGGACTGTCTTGGCAATCAGGCTCAGTGTGATGTACATCCGCTCACCACGGAGGTAGTCCTTCCAACCACCGACGCGGTGGTACTGCAGCGCCTGATTGATGGCGAAGGTGTTGAAGAAGAAGAACAGCGAAATGATGATTCCCAGCACAAAGTCGGGAGCCTCGACACCGGAGGTGGAGCCGGGTGCGATGAAGTAAATCAGGATGACAATCCAGGGAACGACCCCGGTCATCGACCCAAACACAAAGGGCAAAAAGCCACCCGAGCCAGGCTGCTCGTACTTCTCCTGGAGCGCTCCGAACATGATCATGGACGCGTTGACAGCAAAGATCGAGAACAAAGCCGCAACATCGGTGATTCCGGTGATTTGGGCAATCAGCCAAATCATGACGGAGGAGCTCAGAGAGTACTCAGTCCAGCGGAAGTAGTTGCGGTTGAGCTTGAGTCCTGCTGCGTAACGCTTGAAGAACAACGGCGAGGAGATCAGGTAGTGGAAGAACGCGGACATGGCCAAGAAGGCGACGACACCGATTCCCACATTGATGTCAAAAAGCTCCACTCGTTCCGGAGGAAGGGGAACGCCGGGAGGGCCCGCCAAGTAGTCAGCGGTCACCGCATAGGTGACCTGGTCTTCCAGGAGAAACAACACGTAGCCCAAACCCACTGCTTGAAGAAGGTGCAGGGTCCCTGCAACAACGTTGTAGGTCCTCAGCCGGGTAATTTTCTGGTCGAGGGTTCTTACGTGTTTTGCCATATCTGTTCTCCTTGGGGTTACCACTACGGTACTCCCCTCAGAAAGGATTCAGAGTGCAGCGAGTCAGAATTTTGGACCTTAGCTAGCAAGGATTGCGGTTTGCTAACGAGAGGGAATCCAGTTCTCCAGCCGGATACCACCCACCAGCTCGAAGTGCCGTGTGTTGCCGGTAACGAGTGTCACCCCAAGAGAGCGAGCGTGTCCGGCAATCAGATAGTCCATCTGCCCTGAGGGCCGACCCAGTTTCTCCAACTCAGAGCGAACCATGGCGGCCTCAACCGCAGCGGGAGTGCCGAAGGAGACACACGGCGCAGAGCCCAAAAACTTCTGAAGGGAGTCCCTGGAGCGAGGCAAAAGTTTCCCTCTTTCCAGCCCGTACTGGAGCTCCGCATAGACAAGCGAGCTGATACACCACGCGTCTCGGTCGAGCTCATCTACTCGAGAAAAAACCTCGGCGTTGCCCATCACCAGTTCGCTGCAGGTATCCGTGTCGAGGAGATACATCACGCAGAATCCTCGGAGTCCCAGGCTGAGGGCCGGGGAGGATCATCACGCCGTGACAACTCCTCCAGAGCGGGGTCTCGGACATAAGGAGCGTCTCGCATGAAGTCAAAGAAATCTTCGGGGTCAAAGGCGTCACCCTGGGTCACATAGACCCTTCCCGTTCGCTGGTCTCTCACTAGGGTGACATCTTGCTCAGCGTCGAACCAGCCTGCGGGTATCCGCAGGGCAACACTGCCGCCGTTGCGAAAAAACCGTGTCCTCACCACATCGGACATTGTCGCCTCTTTCTCGTTATATATACATAATATATATGTTGGGGCTGTGGATAAGTTCACCTCGCGTCACGATGGCGTTCAGCCTCCCGAAAGGCTCCAGCTGGTACGGTCAGAGCATCTAGGGGCCAACACTGTGGTTCTTCATCGACTGAGAAGTCAGCGCAAGCAGGAACCCCATGTCGAACGCGGTATTGGATCATCCACTCCCCCGCCCCCACTCCTACACATCAGAGTTCGCTGAGCTCTTGGCCCGAATCAAGGATGAGGGCCTCCTGGGTCGCTCTCGCACCTACTACATCACCCTCATCGTGATTCTGTCGGTGTCTCTCCTGGCCACTCTCACCGGGATGTATTTCCTCGGCAATACCTGGATTCAGATTGCTCTAGCACCAGCAATGGCGATCATCATGACCCAGTTCTCCTTCGTAACTCACGAAGCGGCTCACCGTCAGGTGTTCAGCTCGGGGAAAGCCAACGACAACACCGCGAGGATCCTTGCCAACGCTGTGGTCGGCATCAGCTACTCCTGGTGGATGGGCAAGCACACTCGCCACCACGCGAACCCCAACACAGTGGGCAAAGACCCCGACATCGAGTCTGACTTCATTATGTTCCAGGAAGAAAAAGCAGCTAAGACTTCGGGATTCACCAAAGCATTCGTCAAACGACAGGGCTGGCTGTTCTTTCCCATTCTGACGCTCGAGGGCCTCAACCTCCACGTTCAAGCATTCAAGCGAGTGTTCAGCAGAGAGCCACTCAAGCACCGCGGAACAGAAATCACTCTGCTGCTCGCCCGCAACATCGGGTATCCCCTCATCCTGGTGGCTCTCATGCCCTGGTATATCGCGGCAGTCTTTCTCGTCGTCCACATGGCCCTCTTTGGTGTTTATATGGGGGCCTCCTTTGCCCCCAACCACAAGGGCATGCCTCAGATCGCTGCGGGCATCAAGGTCGACTTCCTGCGTCGCCAGGTTCTGACCAGTCGCAACATCCGTGGGGGCCTGTTTATGGACCACTTCATGGGTGGGCTCAACTACCAGGTGGAGCACCACCTGTTCCCCAGCATGGCCAGACCCAAACTTGCCAAAGCCGCTCGCATTGTTCGAGCGTTCTGTGCAGAAAAGAAGATCTCGTACACGGAGACCGGGCTCTTCCAGTCTTACGGCATCGTGGTGGCGTATTTGAACCGGGTCGGACTCGCTGCTCGCGATCCTTTTGACTGCCCCCCGGCTCAGGTTCTCGGCCGGGCTTAGGTTTTCTCTGAGGAACTGCGCTACGCTTGGGCTACCGGTGAACGAAACTTCGTTCCCTGCGTCGTAGAACGCTCCCTCACCACCTATCGTGGTTGACAATTTTCTTGCGGCGAACGACTACATCACTCGATGTGCTCGCCCCTAGTCAGGCTCCGCCTGTCACAACGTGATGATCATCATCACCAGAAAGCACCACACCTATGAACACGCATACTTTTTCGCAGCTTGGCGTGCCCGCCAGCATTGTGACAGCCCTCACCAGGGCTGGCATTGATTCCCCCTTTCCCATCCAGGTCGACACTCTTCCCGACACCCTTGCCGGCAAGGATGTGCTGGGTCGAGGAAAGACGGGCTCGGGTAAAACCCTTGCCTTTTGTATTCCCATGGTCTCAAGGCTCGGCGGCGAGCTCTCCGGGGGTGCCCGGCGAAAGGGCCACCCACTGGGCCTCGTGCTCGCTCCGACTCGAGAACTTGCGACTCAAATCACAGTCGCAATGCGTCCCCTCGCAGAAGCCATGAACCTCCGAGTCACCACCATCTTTGGTGGGGTGTCACAAACCCGCCAGGTTCAAGCACTCCGCGATGGCGTCGAGATCGTCGTGGCAACGCCAGGACGCCTCGAGGACCTGATGAAGCAGGGCCTGCTGCACCTTGACGCCATTGAAATCACCGTGCTGGATGAAGCAGACCACATGGCGGACCTGGGCTTCTTGCCTGTCGTCACCAAAATTCTCCAGGCGACCCCGTCCTCGGGCCAGCGTCTGCTGTTCTCGGCAACTCTGGACAACGGCGTCAACAAGCTGGTGGACCGTTTCCTCCACAACGAGGTTATGCACGCCGTGGACGAGGAGAACTCTCCCGTCACCCAGATGACCCACCACGTCTTCGAAACCCCGAGCGTTGAGGCCAAGAAAGACCTGCTCTATACGCTGGCCTCCGGGACTGGGCGCAGGATTCTTTTCATGCGCACCAAGCATCACGCCAAGAAACTAGCGAAAGCTCTCACCCAAGCGGGTATTCCCTCTGTTGATTTGCACGGAAACTTGTCGCAACCAGCCAGGGATCGAAACCTGGCTGCGTTTAGTGATGGATCAGTCAAGGTCTTGGTTGCCACAGATGTGGCAGCCCGTGGTGTTCACGTCGACAACGTCGACCTCGTCATTCACGTGGATCCCCCTATGGAACACAAGGCTTACCTGCACCGCTCAGGGCGCACTGCCCGGGCTGGCGCCGAAGGCAACGTCATCACCCTGTGTTTGCCCACCCAAAAGGGTGACCTCGCGTCATTGCTGCGCAAAGCCGGCATCACTGTCACCCCCCGCGGTGTCACGTCCACGTCACCCGAGGTTGTGGCACTCGTCGGTGAAGTGGCCGCGTATGTAAAGCCGGCACCTGCGGAACACCACCAGCACGGTGGCGGAGGCCGCAGCCGAGGAACCTCGACCGGCGCCAATGCGCAGCGCAAGCGAGCTCAACGGCATCCCGGTAGTTCTTCCCGGCGTGACGGAGTGGGGCAATCTGGTCGTCCAGCTCGGACCGCCAGCGGGGCGTCCAGCACGAGCACTCGTCGCTCGCAGCAACGCTCGCGCTAAACCGAGGGTTCCTGGCGGCCCAGAACCCATTTGTTGAGCGGAAACAAACGTCCCCGCCACAATGACGTTTGCTCCGCAGCTTTGCCCGCTAAATCAGCGACTAATCAAGGGTCCAACCCATTACCTTTGGGGCATGGGTTTCAACGAGATTGCCTGGGTTCTCAATTTATTCGCCGTACCGCTGTGGGTGATTCTGTGGTGGTCGCTGGGTGGCTTCAAGAGTTCACGATCGACCCCGTGGTTGTGGCTCCCCTTCACCCTGTCACTCCTCTATCTCCTAGGTAATGGCTCGCTCGGATTCTTCTTCAACGACATCGGCGATGCTCCCTACGAAGAGAGCAGATTTGGATTCATTGACTCCCGAGCCAGGCTCGGTGTCGACGCCGCGGCTGCCGCGGTCGTCGTGGCGACCATTGTCTACGGGCTGACGATCAAAAGACTGCCCAAGGCCTTTCTCAAGTTTGTCATCGCCGCATTTGTCGCGTTTCTGGGGATCGCATCTCCAATCCTCTGGGTGCCGATTGAACTCCCCGAACTGTTTTTTCTTCTCCGCCATCTTCAAACCATCGGAATGAACTTCGCACTTTTCTGGGTAGTGGCAGCACTCATCGTGATGCTCAAAGACATGTTTGATCACAATGAGTTTGTGGTGCAACACAAGGGGCATGATGGTGCTGAGTTCTCACCAGAAGACCTCGACAGCAACCGGTCTTCGTAGATTTCAGTCGCTCCGCGCGGGAGATTCCCTTAATCCAGGGACGCGGTCTCTCGACTGATTTATTTGGTTGGTAGGGCGGACGGGACTTGAACCCGTGACCGACGGATTATGAGTCAGTCACCGACCCCGCTAAACACGTGATTTTCCGCCAGCTTACTGGTTTGAGGGAATGTCAGAGTGTGACACGTTGTGTCAGGATGACCGCCAGGTTTACTGACATATCGACCGACGTCTACCGAATGACAGGAATGTTCGCCCCAATAGACGTGAACACACCAGAACCAACAGTTACTTGGGACGTCAACTGCAAGGTTGCCCCGTTCGTGTGAGTACCCGACATGCGCACGTTATACGTTCCTGGAGCCAACTCCGGGAGACGAACCATCGACGAGAATGACCCATCCGCACCAATTGTTCCCTCCGCCAGGGTTACCACCGAGGGGGCTACATTCGACACCTTCGTCACCGTCAACACATACGTCGATGTCACCGCAACACGATCAGCACCGTAATACACAGGAGAACCCTGCACCTGTTTACCCAACAACACACCATTCACCGACAAGTAAATCCCCGGAACACCAGCCGAGGCAGAACTGCTCCCACCCGAGCTCACGGAAGGTTCGGAAAATTTTGCGAACTTAATCCCCTCTCCCGAACTTGACCAAGTTGCAAAGGTGGAAGACCCATCCCGCGCCGCGACAAGATCTGGCGAATACTGGTTCACACCAGAACTGACGACGGTCTGGACAGAAAATGATGAGCCGGAATCTGAGGAAATCGCTGCCTGGACCGTATCGTTAGCCCCGTCTGGACGAACCCACGCGACCGCGATTGTTGAACCATCTCCAGAGCTAGTCAGGACGGGAGCTTCGACAGTTTGTCCCGCTTCGGAAAGGGTAAAAGAGGTTGGGCTGCCTGAAGCGTAAACGGCAACTCGTGCGAGAAACTTAGAGCCATCGGTTTCGCTCCAAGAAACTGCAGCAATACTCCCGCCTTCTGAAACCACGACCGAAGGACTCAGTTGTTGCCTTGAACCAGTCCCCGGAGTATCCGATGCTCCCCAACTCACCCCCGAGTCTGAGCTCTGCTGGACAGTCACCTCTGTGGTGCTGCCCTCTAACCAAGTTGCATAGACCACAGTCCCATCGGAAGAACTTGCAATTCGTGGCTCAAAGACATGTGTGCGAATGGCAGTGTCTGAGTGAATCTGTGGGGTCGACCACGAACTGCCAGAGTTGGTGGAGGAGGTTGATTCAGTTTGATATTTACTTGAGACCAGTCTTCTCCAAATGACGTGAACGGTGGCACCGTCATCCGAAACTGCGATTCCCCCTCTCGCGTCCACGCCCGCGTCCGACAGTGTTGTCGCTGCCGACCAGGAAACTCCCGAATTAGAGGACTTCGCTATTTTTACATACCAACCACTGCCGTTCCATTCATTCCAGGAAACGTATTGAATGGTGCCGTTCGAAGACCCGTCAATTATTTGAGCACCAGAACTGTAGGAACTGTTGGAAAGCCGAACTGGTGACGTCCATGTGGCGCCCGAATCGTTGCTACTGGCAACATAAATATCCCTGTTGAATGATGGGCCAGTCATAGTCCAGGTCAGGGTCACCGTTGACCCGTCATGCGATGAAAAAATTCTCGCGTCATAAGCGCTCACAGAACCCGAGGTATGGGTTGTCACATCCGACCACGTGGCAGAACTGTATCGCGCGGACTGAATCTGATAGCCGCCGCCGACATTAGCCCTCCATACGGAATGGACTAGCGACCCATCCGTTGACACAGCAAGGTCACCTTCCTCCGGAGAGTTCGCTGTCGCTATGTCAGTCAGAACGGTCCATGTCGGAACACCGTGGGCAGACTTATTTTCCCCGATCGGAAAGCCGACCATCAGCGCACCCAACAGTGCGACAACAGGAAAAGCACGAAGGATGCGACCCACTGGTTCTCCAAATCTCAGACTGACGGGACACCGAGAAGCTAACCGAGGGTTGTCACACGCTAAACAGCATTCCTCGGACATCACAACGCTACCCTTTGGGAAACAGCATGAGCAACCAAGTAATCAGGCGGACTTCAGACTGGTGCACTCTCCCGGACTTGAACCCGTGACCGACGGATGATGAGTTCGATGCCTACGTAGTAGCTGGTCTTAGAGCGTGTTAGCTGACGTTGCGGATGCCAGTAAACAGGTGAGGTTTGGCGTGGCTGGCGTTGGAGTGTGTGAGCTGACGATGTGCACTGAATGTGCACTGACCGCTTAGCTGCAGGACGCGCGTAATTGGAGTGTGCCGAATCAGAACGCTCCTTTCATTCATTTATCGCTATGCCTGGGCTCCCAACTAGGCCTGATTTGAAAGGGAGCGCTGCGCCGCTCAATGCCTCGGTGAAACTGCGAAGCGGGGAGAGCCCGTCGACTGACTCAGCCGTGAGTATGGTCCCCTCTTGCCCGTTGGAGACATAGGTGAGAACGGTGTTGCGCTCCGGATCCCAAATTCCGGCCGGAACACCACCCGAGTTATCTGAAACTCTAGAGGCGTAGTCAAAAGGACCGTTGACGTCTTCGCTTATAAAGGCGTCAGTGCTCCTTCCGCGAGAAATGTAGAGAACCCAGCTCTTGCCATTGAAGAAAATGTCGGGGTCGCTGAAGAAACAATCGCCACCTCGACACGACTGATCAATCGTTACGCTGACATGAGCAACCGGATTAACTGCGAACTGGCCACCTTGTGACTGAGGAATCTCGAGCGCACTTCGAATTTCCCGCGTACATGATGGTTGAGCTCCGCAACTGGCCGGGTCACCACCCGGTTGACCGGGGAGAAAGAAAAGAGTCAACTCACCGGTGGGCAAGAGCGCGAGCGAAGGATCGACAAAGCCAAACAGGTCGGATCCAACAAGCTCGACTCGATCTTCGTAAACATCCCCAGAGACCATGTCGATTCTTCGCAGACCGCTGGTGGATATTACGTACAGAACGTCGTCTCGCCTCAGCACGTCGGGAACCGATCCTGGGTACGCTCGCCACCCTTCGACGAGAGTCCAAGTGATGCCATCTGGGCTCTCGGCCAGTTGCACCTCATGTTGCGCAGGGTTGTTGCAGTCTGGAGAACCAACCACGCAACTATGAAAAGCCATCAGGTATTTCTCGACAGGCGGGGTGATATTTCCCACAAGCCGACCTGCTATCGCTGCTGTGTCTGGTTCTGCCTCCTCCGCCACCGAATATTCTTCTGACTCAGGAGAACTCCCGCTCACTTCGACCTCAGAACTGGCGTCCGGTTTAGAGACTTCAGCAGTCCTCTCCGACGCACACCCACCCGAAACTAGGACGACTAGCGCAAGCACAGCCCCAATGTGTGACCGCTTCATCATGATGCGACCGTTTAGGTGAGAGCCTCGGAGTCACCAATTAGGAGAAAGACGCAACTTGTACTCCCCGGTCCCTCGGCATCCGATTGGTACAAAACCCGCAGAAAATCATCGTCCTCGTTGATTTCAAGGTTGGCAGTCTCGTCGACATCTCTGCAGAGGTTCCGGGCTTGAATTTCGGCGGGGTCCGCTCCCAGGATTCGCCATTCGACGCTGTCGAAAGTCTCCGAACGAGAGGCCGAGTAGGAAGTCTCAACCTGCTCAGCGAGGGCGAGAAGTCCCCCAGCGCGTTGGTCGAAGCCCCCGAAAGCGAGGAGCTTGCGGCCATTCGAGAGGTCCAAGCGATCG
>JAQBZV010000009.1 GCA_027728145.1 Actinomycetota bacterium
TGTGTCGAAGAAAGCTGCTGTCACCGCAGCTGCCACCAAAGTCCTTGCGACGATCGGTCACCTCGACGTCCTGATCAATAACGCAGGGGTGGTCGTGGGGAAAACTTCCTCGAACTCGAGGAAAAGGATGTTTCCCTGACCTACTCGGTCAACACCTTCGCGCTGTATTGGACCATTCAGGCCTTCCTTCCCTCCATGCTGGAGCGTGATTCGGGTCGTTTGGTCACCATTGCCAGTGCTGCCGGGCTCGCCGGTTCCTCACGTCTTACCGACTATGCCGGTAGTAAACATGCGGCCGTGGGGTTCATGGAGTCTCTGCGCGCGGAACTCCGGGACGCCGGCAGTTCGGTCAGTGCCCTCACCGTGAACCCGTTCTACATCAACACCGGAATGTTTGACGGGGTGAAGTCCGGCAGCCCGCTGTTGCCGATTCAAAACCAAGATGAGGCCACCACCAAGATTTTGAACGCCGTGGAATCCACGAAACGTGAACTCCTGCTGCCGGGCATGGTGTATTCGGTACGAGTGTTCCGGCTTTTGCCTAGAGCACTCTTCGATTGGATTGCGGATGCCTTTGCCATCAACAAGGCCATGAAAACCTTTAGAGGTCGACGCACCTAACGTGCGCGAGGGGGGACTTGAACCCCCACGCCCTTGCGGGCACTGGCACCTGAAGCCAGCGCGTCTGCCATTCCGCCACTCGCGCAATGATGGTCGCCCATCAACTTGCCGAGATTACCACAGGAGTGGGGCCCCACCGCGGGCCAGTCCTCGAGGCTTCACCAGCCGAGCGAGCTAGCATCACTACACAACAGAACCCCACCTGCGAGGAGGTGTCCCGTGGGTTTTCTCGACAGTTTTGAGCGCTCCGTGGAGCGCCTCGTTGGGGGCGCTTTTGCTAAAGCTTTCTCTGCGGGAGTCCATCCCCTCGAAATTGTGGCAGCGCTCAAGCGGGAGATGGATTCCCGGGCGAAGTCTGCGTCCAGGACACGAACTGTGGCGCCTCACCTCTACTCGTGCGGGCTCTCCACCCAGGATCACGCTCGACTGACTCGTCTTGGCGAGCCTTTCCTCCAAGAAATCACGGGAGCTCTCGCCGACTATGCCGGGGTGCGCGGTTACGGCCTCGCCGACCGACTCAGCGTCACTCTCGCTGTTACCGGTTCCCTCTCAGAAGGCATGGTGGAGGTCACCAGCACACCGGTGGGACCTGTGGTGTGGATTCCCACTCTGACCTGGGGCTCCGTGTCGTACCCGGTGGTCAAGAAATCCACGATGATCGGCCGGGGAACGGACAGCGACGTCCACGTCGTTGCCCGGGGTGTGTCCCGCCATCACGCGGAGGTGCGCTGGGACGGCAAGCGCGCCGAGGTCGTCGATTTGGGCTCCACCAACGGCACCACACTGAATGCCGAGAAGGTCACTAGGGCTGCTCTCCCAGATCGGTGCACCCTTGGTATGGGCCAGGCGCGTATCCTGTTTGTGGTGGTCCCGCAGGTTGAAGCCTCGTATCGTGCCCTCGCACACCACACCCCCACCCGCACAGAGGAGACACCGTGAGCGAACTAACGCTGTTTCTTCTGCAACTCGCGTTTTTGGGCCTCCTGTGGGCCTTCATCTTTGCCATCGTCTACGCGCTTCGCACCGACCTTTTTGGCCCGCCCCGTTATCGCCAGGAGGAGGATGACAAAGTTGCGGCCAAGGTTCCCGCGAGCCAGCCCCCCACGATGGCGCCCGCTCCCACAACACCCGGTGGAATTGCTCAGACATTGGTTGTGACGGCGGGACCCAAAGAAGGCTTGGAGATCGAACTGCTCCCGGAGGAGCAGTTCACCGTTGGTCGCTCCGGAGATTCCAGCCTGGTCATCCGGGATGACGTCACCTCCACCCATCACGCCAGGCTGATGCTCTGGAATGACCAGTGGATGATTCAGGATTTGGATTCGACCAACGGGACTTTCGTCGATGGAAACCGAGTGAGTATCCCCACGCCGGTTCCCCTCAATACGCCAGTAAGCGTGGGAAACACGACTTTTGAACTCCGGAAGTAACCCGATGTCTTCTGACCAGGTCCTGAGCGCCGCGTCCTCCCACATTGGGAAGATTCGCGCCAGCAACCAGGATTCCGGGTCTGTGGGCCGCAACCTTTTTGTCGTGGCGGACGGGATGGGCGGTCACGCCGGGGGTGACGTCGCGAGCGCCCTGGCCGTTCAGCACCTCTTTGGCCTTGACCGGACCTATGACTCCGTGGAGGACGCCCGCGAGGTCCTCTTCCGCGGCGTGTTAGACGCCGGAGCGGATCTGACAAACGCTGTGGTGGAGCACCCTGAGCTCACCGGCATGGGCACCACAGTCAGCGCGATGATTCGGGTGAAATCCCAGATGGTCATTGCCCACATCGGAGATTCCCGGATTTATCGCCTCCGCGAGGGCGTTCTCGAGCAAATCACGGCGGATCACACCTTCGTTCAGCGCCTGGTGGATAGTGGTCGCATTACCCCTGAGGAGGCCGCGGTGCACCCGCGGCGAAGCGTCCTCATGCGGGTGCTGGGAGACGTGGATGCTGATCCAGAGGTGGACACCCACGTCGTCGACACTCTCCCCGGTGACCGGTGGTTGCTGTGCTCCGATGGCCTCAGTGGTTACGTCTCCGAACGTGACATTGCCGAGACTCTTCTAACCGTCGATGACGTGGAACTCGCCGCCCACAAGCTGATCACCCAAAGCTTGAGCGAGGGCGCTCCCGACAACGTCACCGTGGTGATTGTCCGAGTTGCCGAGGGTCTCGACACCTCACCCCCTGCAGAACCGCGCATGGTCGGTGCTGCCGCTGGTCCCCTCACCTACGAATCAGGGCCGGTCATGCGCAGGCCTGCCCTTCCTGCCCTTCTGCTGCACCCGCTTAGAGCACTACCTCCCGCGGATGAGCACTTCGAGCCGGAAGAGGACTACCTGGAGGAGCTCATCCGGGAGGATCGCCGACGACTCATCCGTCGTCGGGTGGCGTGGTCACTCTCCGTCGTAATCATCATCAGCACCCTGGTGGGAGCCACTTTTGCTGCCTACGAATGGACCCAAACACGCTATTTCGTGGGGGAGAGCAACGGGTTCGTCGCGATCTACCAGGGGGTGCCGGAGAACGTGGGTCCCCTCTCGCTCTCCACCCTGTACCAAGAGACTGACGTCTCCGTGGAGTCCCTGCAGCTTTTCGAGCAGGAAAGAATCTCCGATTCTCTTCCCGCTGAATCTCTGGAAGATGCCCGTGACATCGTGAATCGACTGAGTCGGTGATGGATACGACCCTCCCCCCTGTGGCACCGGTGACCGGTCGCGTGGTCCTTCGCGTGAAAATGCCCCAAAAGCTTCGCAACCTGGAGTTGGTGCTCCTGATTGTGTCCCTGGGTTTGAGCGCACTGGCGCTCGCTCTCGTTCAGTGGGGGGCTCTCGGAACACTCGACTGGAGTCTCCTGACCTACGCGGCAGGGCTCGCCGGTCTCACCCTAGGACTGCACCTTGTCTTGCGTCTCGTGGCACGGGACGCTGACCCATTCATCGTCCCGATTGCCACCATGCTCAACGGGCTTGGCATCACCATGATTCACCGCCTCGATATTGCTGCCGCCGCGAGTGGGTGGGAAGCAGCAGGTGTTCGACAGATGGCCTGGACCGCGGTGGCGCTCGTGATTGCGATCATCGTGTTACTACTGGTGAAGAACTACCGGGTCTTGTTGCGCTATCGCTACCTGGCGATGCTCGCCGGGGTAATCCTCTTGACCATGCCGCTCTGGCCGGCGATTGGCAGGACGGTGAATGGCGCGACCCTGTGGGTCAACATCGGAGGCATGAACTTCCAGCCCGGTGAAATCGCGAAGATCGCTCTGGCGATCTTCTTCGCCGGGTACCTCATGACCGCCAGAGAGAGCCTCCAGAAAGTGGGAACCACCTTCGCCGGGATTCGCTGGCCCCGCGTTCGGGATATGGGTCCGCTGCTCATTGTCTGGGTGGTGGCGATGGGGGTGCTGGTGTTCCAGCGAGACCTCGGTACCTCACTGTTGTATTTTGGTTTGTTCCTCGCCATGCTCTACGTCGCCACGAACAGGCCTCTGTGGTTGGGACTTGGCGGTGGTCTGTTTGTCCTCGGCGCTACCGTGGCCGCCAGTCAGTTGGGGTACGTGCGCGGCCGTTTGGATGGGTGGCTGGATTCCTTCAACCCCGAGGTCTACAACGCTGTGGGCGGTTCCTACCAGCTAGTCCAGGGGCTTTTTGGTTTTGCCGAGGGGGGCTTCATCGGCGAGGGGCTTGGCCAAGGCCAGCCGAGTTTTGTTCCGCTGGCGAACTCGGACTACATCGTGGCAGCACTGGGAGAAGAGCTCGGAATCTTCGGCGTCTTCGCTCTCCTCGCGCTGTATTTGCTCCTCGTAAGTCGAGGGTTCCGGGTCGGATTCACCGGCACGGACGACTTTGGTCGGCTGTTGTCCTCGGGGCTGGCCTTTGTCCTGGCGCTGCAGGTCTTCGTGGTGATCGGCGGAATTACCCGGGTAATTCCTGTCACCGGATTGACGACGCCGTTCCTCGCTGCGGGAGGATCCGCGCTGGTCGCCAACTGGATCATCGTGGCCCTGCTCCTGCGGCTCAGTGACGAAGCACGAGCGTCTGTTCGACTCGAGGCAGGAGTTCGCGCATGATCGCGCCATTGCGCCGAGTGGGAATCGCCGTCCTGGCGCTGTTCATCACCCTGTTTCTCTCCGCCAGTTATATCCAGGTGGTGGCCAGTGAAGACATTGCCGATGACGACCGGAACGTGCGGAAACTATATGAAAGCTTCTCCGCGGAGCGGGGACAAATCCTCGCCGGTGGAATTCCGGTTGCACGCTCTGTTCCAGTAGATAACCAGTTCCGCTTTTTGCGCACCTACCCGTTCGGTGACCTCTATGCCCCGGTCATCGGGTACTACACCTTGAACCAGGGAAATGCTGGCATTGAGAGTACCCTCAACCCAGTGCTCACGGGACGCGCTAGCTCCCAGATTCTTGACCAGTTGACCTCCCTGGTGACCGGCTCCACGCCGGAGGGTGCCAGTGTTCAACTCACAATTGATCCGGAGATTCAGCAAACTGCGTATGACGCTCTCGGGGATCGTCGAGGAGCAGTGGTGGTGCTGGATCCCGCGACCGGACGAGTCCTCGCGATGGTCTCCAAACCCTCCTTTGACCCCAACCGTTTGGCTGCTCACTCCACCTCCACGGTGCTCGACGCCTACAACGAGTTTTCGGAAGACCCCGCCAACCCCCTTGCTAACCGCGCTATCGCTGGGGACCAATACTTCCCCGGCTCCGTGTTCAAAGTCTTGATGACCGCGGCAGCCCTGGAGTCTGGTGGCTACACCGCCGAGAGTACATTCCTCAACCCCTCGGAGCTTGCCCTCCCGCTCAGCACCAAGAGCATCAAAAACTCTGGTGGCCGGCTGTGTGGGGGCGAGGAAACCGTGACGCTGGAGGAGGCCTTCCGTCTGAGCTGCAACATCCCCTACGCCGAACTGGGGCTCGAGCTCGGGGAAACAGCGATTGGGTCACTCGCCGATGATTTCGGCTTTGGTGCAACCCTGGAAATACCCCTTCCCGTGACGCCGAGCAACTTTCCCCGTGGACTTGACGACGCGCAACTCATGCTGAGCTCATTTGGTCAGTTTGATGTTCGCGTCACCCCCCTCCAGGTCGCCATGGTGAGTGCCGGGGTGGCCAACGGTGGTGTGTTGATGAAACCAAACCTGGTGGACCAAGTCATTGCCCCCGACCTCCGAATCCTTCAGTCTTATGAGCCAACGGTCTACTCAAGACCCCTAAGTCCGTCAGTTGCGCAGGAGATGACTCGAATGATGGTCCTGAACGTTAGCCAGGGTGTCGCCGGCGCTGCGGGAATCCCAGGCATTAGCGTCGCAGGGAAGACGGGAACAGCGGAGACAGGAATCGGTGATGGTCGCTCATTCTGGTTCACCGGCTTCGCTCCTGCAGAAAACCCCGAGATTGTCATCGCCGTCGTTATTGAAGGGTCCAGTTCGGAGGGCACCGCAAACAGCGTCGCCTCCCCTGTTGCCAAAACAATCATGGAGGCGGTGATGAGTCGATGAGACCCACCGCTGGTCAGGTTTTTGGTTCCCGCTATGAACTTGTCTCTAGGATTGCCATTGGTGGCATGGGAGAGGTGTGGAAAGCCAATGACTCCGTCATTGGTCGCACGGTAGCCATCAAGATCCTGAAAGACGAGTACATGGGCGACTCGGGCTTCCGGGAGAGATTCCGGGCTGAAGCCCGGCACGCCGCCCTGGTCAACCACGAGGGAATCGCCAACGTCTTTGACTACGGGGAAGAAGAGGGAAGCGCCTACCTGGTGATGGAGCTGGTTCCAGGTGAAGCGCTCAGTAGCATCTTGGAGCGCGAAAAAATCTTGCCCGCAAGCCGCGTGCTCAGCATCGTCTCCCAGACTGCATCAGCCCTCCACGCCGCCCACCAGGCAGGCCTCGTCCATCGGGATATCAAACCGGGGAACCTGCTGATCACCCCTGATGGCAGCGTGAAAATCACGGACTTCGGTATTGCTCGCTTGGCCGACCAGGTTCCCCTGACCGCCACCGGTCAAGTCATGGGGACCGTGCAATACCTGGCACCGGAGCAGGCCGGAGGCAAGCCTGCCTCTCCGGCCACGGACGTGTACTCGCTCGGAATTGTCGCCTATGAGGCCCTGGCCGGTAAACGACCTTTCCGCGGCGAGTCCCAGGTCGCCATTGCGATGGCCCAAATCAAGGAAACCCCGCCGGAACTCCCCTCCTCGATTCCCTCAGCGGTTCGCGCCCTGGTGATGTCCTGCATGGCCAAGAAGCCAGAGGGTCGGCCCGCGTCAGCCCACGATCTCGCACAAGCCGCACTCGCGCTCGCGCGAGGTGACGACGCAGCCGGTTTGGCCCTTATTCCCGCGCCCGTCAGCGAGAAAGACTCGAGCGAGAAGAAGAAGAAACAACCCCCGGTGTCCACCGACACGTCGCCGGTGGACCAGGCCCGCCCCCTCGGACGAAACTTCTGGTTGTTTAGCGGCATCGGAGCTTTTGTCGCGATTGCGCTCATTGCCACCTCACTCACCGTGATGCTCCAGTCACCCGCTGAGGATGTCATCGAGGACCCACTGGTGCCAACACTTCCGGAGACACCTGAGGAGGTGGTTCCAGAAATCCCCGTCGAGGAACCTGCGGTTCCCGACGATGCCGACCTCGCCACGGTGGACATTACTCAAGCCGAAATTGTGGGGAAGACCCAGACTCAAGTGCAGGAGACACTCACGCAAAAGGGTCTGCGGCTTGACGCCATCACCGGAAACATCGCGCCTTCCCAGGACCTCGTCGCCACGGCCTATCGGGTGAATCCGCAGGGGACAGTTGCCGCCAACACCCTCATCGCCGTCTACTTTTATGCCGCTATCCCTCAGCCCCCCAAGCCTCGAGCGATGGTGGTAACGCCCGCCGAGGGTCCCTGGGCACCAGGGGATGAGGTTCTCCTGGAGTGGCCGGGGTATGCACAGTGTCCCGCAGGATTCGACCTGGTCAGCTACACCGTGCAAATTGTGGGTGGGGAAATCCTCGACAACGAGGGTGCCACCGTCCTAGAGCCGGAGCAAACGGCCATCAACGTTCGCCTGGGTGATGGCGAGAGCATGACCGTGAGCTACCTGGTCAAGTGTGGAACCTTGTCCTCGCCGCTCTCCACTGAGTTGTCCATCGGTATTACGTCTCCTGAGCCCGAAACCCCCGCAGAAACCCCGGCAGATCCGCCCGTAGACTAACGTCGGCCCACAACGGCCAGAGAGAAGATTGTGTGAACACCAACGCGCCAGGACCCTGGACCGGTCGCCTTTTGGGCGGCCGTTACGAGGTGCGCGAAGTCATCGGGCGCGGTGGCATGGCTGATGTCTATTTGGGCGTCGATGCTCGCCTGGGTCGGCAGGTGGCGCTCAAGATTTTGAAATCAACGCTGTCCTCGGACCCCACCTTCCGGAATCGTTTCCGCCTCGAAGCCATGTCGGCCTCGAAAATGTCTCACCCCTCCATCGTGAGGGTGTTCGATGCCGGCGATGAAGATAACGGGCCCGCCGGGGAGACTCCCCCCGGGAGCACCACCCCCTACATCGTCATGGAGCACGTGGAGGGTCACCTGCTGAGCGCCCTGATGCGCCAGGGCAAGCTCGAAGAGCGCCACATTCTGAAGGTTGCGGACGGGGTGCTCACCGCCCTCGAGGTCTCCCACAGGGCGGGAATCGTCCACCGCGACATCAAGCCGGCCAACATCATGATCTCGGGTGATGGCACCGTCAAAGTGATGGACTTTGGTATCGCTCGTGCGGTCAGTGACGCTACCGGAAACCTAGAGCAAACAACCTCCATCCTCGGCACCGCACTCTATATTTCACCCGAGCAAGCCAAGGGCGAGGAGCCCGACACCCGGACTGACCTCTACTCCCTCGGTGTGGTGATGTATGAGTTGTTGGCAGGTGCCCCACCTTTCACCTCAGAGTCCCCCGTCTCCATTGCCTACAAACACATCAGCGAAGAGCCCCGCCCCCTGCGTGAGGTAAACCCCGCGGTCTCACAAGACGTCGCGCTCATCGTCGAGGCCGCCATGAAGAAGGAACTGCAGGAACGGTTCCCCACCGCCCAAGCTTTCCGAGCAGCAATTGAGGACGTCGCCCAGGGCAGGCCTCCGAAGTTGCCCGCCCCGGGCGCACGAGTCCGAATCGAAGCCGCGGTGACCGGAAGTGTCCCGCAGGCAACCGTGGAACCCGAATACCGAACCCACGTCGAAGGTTTCGAAATCTTCGAGTCCCGCGGTATCAAGCAACAGAGTGTTCCCACCTTGGCCATCGGTATGGGCTCGGTGCTTGCCATGCTGTTCGTAATTGGTGTGGTGCTGTGGGTGTTTACCCTCAACCCCTCGACCACCGCCACCACCGCAGCTCCCGCTGTCCCAGCGCTGATCAATCAGACGGAGGGTGTTGCAACTCAAACGATTTCTGCGCTGGGTCTCACCCCCGACGTGGAGTACGAGGCAAACGCCGCCGTCCCTGAGGGGATTGTCATCGAGACCTTCCCCGAGGAGGGGACGCGCGTTGCACCCGGGGAACCCGTGAGAATCGTGGTTTCCAGTGGTATCGCCCGTTTTGATCTGCCCGACGTCCGCAACATCGACATCGCTGACGCAAGGGTACTCCTGGAGGAACGGGGACTCGTCGTCGAGTCAATCGTCGACACCTACTCGCCAAGCCTTGAAGAAGGGCTTGTGATGGCCACCACACCCCAGCCCGACACTCCCGTTCGTCCCGGAGATGCCATCACCATCACCGTGTCGAATGGAAAAGTACTGATCCCCAATGTCGTCGGGCTGACCGTCGGGGAAGCCAACCCGTTCCTGACCGGTCCCTCCATGCAACTGTCGGTTCGCCTCGAAATCGCCACTGATTGCATCGGTCAAACAGTGCGATCCCAGTCCCTGCCACCGGGGGAACACCCTCAGCGCTCAGAGATTACGCTCACCTACTGCGGGGCGGTCGCCCCGGAAGATCCCGCGGCATCAGGTTAAACGCCCGCGACCCGAGGACTGAGCGATCGAGCCGCCTCGGCAGCGCCCGCCAGACCGGTGACTTCCAACCAGTTTCCAAGCATCGTGTAACCACCCTCGGTGAGCACAGATTCCGGATGGAATTGAACACCATAGACCGGGGCGCTCTGATGGTTTAGGCCCATAATGACGCCACCGGTGGTTCGTGCGGTCACGACCAAGTCCGAGGGAACTGTCCCGTCAACAACAGCGAGGCTGTGATAGCGGGTGGCCTGGAATTGCTCGGGAACCCCCTCAAACAACGTGCTGTCATCGTGGGTGACCTGCGATGTCTTCCCGTGCATCAGCTCCTCGGCGTGGGCAACGGTCGCACCAAACGCTTCGGCAATGGCCTGATGCCCCAAACACACACCCAGAAGCGGAATCTGCTGGGCAACAGCTTCCGTGACCATGGCAATTGACACCCCGGCATCGGCAGGCGTTCCAGGACCAGGGGACACCAAAATCCCGTCGTAGTTGGCGATGAGCTCGGCGACGTCTTCGGGAGCGACGTCGTCGTTTCGAATGACGTCGGTTGTGGCACCCAACTGGTGCAGATAACCATTGAGTGTGTAGACGAAGCTGTCGTAGTTATCGACAACCAAGATGTGGGTCATGAGCTGTGCATTCCTCTAGTCAACGCGGTCAGCCTACCAAGGCAAACCCCGGAGGAATCCGGGCGGAGGTTGTGCCGTGAGTGAGCCCCAGTAGACTGAGCGACATGGCTAAGCAACCCCGTGACCCGGTAGCGACCCGCACCTCCTATGAGGAAGGGGACGACAATCCGGTCTGGCTCAAGCCCATCATGTTCGGCCTCATGCTGCTCGGTCTCGCGTGGATTTTGACCTATTACATTTCGGGGATTGGGTGGCCGGTTCCCGCCATTGGTGCCTGGAACATTGCCGTGGGCTTTGGCATCATGTTTGCCGGCTTCTTGCTGACTACCCGCTGGAAATAACCAACACAGCTTTAGTTACATGGGTGTAGTTCTCCCCAGTGGGGAGAAGCTGTGGATAACCGTTAGACCACCACGCCCAGTACAGTCAGTGCCACCAAGCCGAGAACCACCAGGCCTAAGCCTTGGTGCTGTCGTTTCGGATCCTCCCCACGCGTGCTGACCATAATGTTCGCCACGATGGCTCCCGTGACGAGACCACCAATATGTGCCTGCCACGAGATTCCAGGGACAATAAAGCCCATCACGAGGTTTAGGCCCAGAACAATCAAGAGCTGGGTATTGGCTCCGCCAAAAGACCGTTGAATCACAAACAGCGCACCAAAAAGCCCGAATATGGCGCCTGATGCTCCCACCACTGCTGAGGTGGGAGAGAGCAACGACACAAGAACAGAGCCGCCAAAGCCTGACAACAGAAATAGCGTCACAAAACGACCTGGACCGATGAGTCTCTCAACCAGGGTCCCGAGAATGAAGAGCGAGTACCCATTAAAGAGAATGTGGAAGAAAGACGATTGAGAGTGCACAAACATCGTCGTCACCATTCGCCAGGGCTCAATGGCCGTGAGAGGTGGCCAATACAAAAACAGCTGTGTGAGCAAGCCTCCCGAGAGTAGTTGCCCGGCATAGACGGCAACGATGATCCCCAGCAACACATAGGTCGCGGTGGGTCTGGTGCCCACAGAAACGGAGCCGGAGGACCCTCGACGGAACATTCCGCCGAGGCCGCCCGATTTCTTTACCCCGGCACAGTCAGGGCAGTGGAATCCCACCGCGGCCTGTATCTGGCACTCCGGACAAATCGTCTTCCCGCACCGCTGGCACAGCACAAAGCTTTCTACCCTCGGGTGGCGATAACAAAAGTCATCGCGATTGCGGGAACCCGCCATTAGGAGACGGGAACTACCGTCACGCTGGTGAGAATTACATCGTCGTGGGGACGATCGTTCCCGTCCGAGGGAACGGCCTCAATAGCGTCGACCACCTTGCGGGAATCGTCATCCAACACGGCACCAAAGATGGTGTGGTTACCCTGCAGCCAGGTTGTGGCGGCCGTGGTGATGAAGAACTGGCTGCCATTCGTTCCCTGCCCACCGCGCTTACCCGCGTTGGCCATCGCCAATACGTAGGGCTCCGTGAAGTCCAGCTCCGGGTGAATCTCATCGTCGAACTGGTATCCGGGGCCACCCATACCAGTCCCAGTCGGGTCGCCACCCTGAATCATGAAGCTCGGGATAATGCGGTGAAAAATCACGTTCGTGTAGAGAGGCCCTTCACCGGCTGCGCCGGTGGAGGGGTGAGTCCACTCCCGGTCACCCGTGGCAAGGCCCACAAAGTTTTCCACGGTCTTAGGCGCGTGGTTGCCGTAAAGGCCCACCACGATGTCCCCGTGATTGGTGTGCAAAGTCGCTGTATGTGTATGTAGAGTCATGGTTTCCATTCTGTCAGGGACCACTGAAGGTTGCCTCCAGAGGTAGCCCCAGGAAGTTCTTACAAATTTCTGGGACACTGAGGGGTGTTCACGAGATGAAAGGACGCCGGAACTTATGGACCGCAAGACCCAACGTGAACTCGCTCGCCTGTCCCAGGAGGCCAAGAAACTGTGGGACGAACAGCGAGACATCCTGTCCCACGCCAAGAATGTGGCTCGCCACGCGTCCCAGAGCGCCAACGACATTGCCAAGCGGGACTTAATTCCCCGCGCTCACGAAACCTACCGCGACACCATTGAGCCCACCTTGGCCCGCATTCCGTGGCGCCAGGTTCCTGCCCCCACGAAGTCGTCCAACCCTTTTGTCTATGTCCTGATGGCCATCGGAGCCCTTGCTCTGGGACTCATTGGCTATGCCGCATGGCAAACTCTCCGCGCGGATGACGACCTCTGGGTCGAGGACGAAGACTAGTTCCTACATTCCCTTCGGTTTGAGGTAGCGCTGGGCCACAGCGCTCAGGAAGTCGAAAACTAGCGCCAGGATTGCCACGAGGACTGCACCGATCAGAATGGCGGGATTCCGATCGAGCTTCAGTCCCGAGTTAATGGTCTCTCCGAGCTCACCCTCACCATCGTCGATGCCGCTGCACCACTCCGGAACTCTTTCGGTGTTGTCGTTGGTGCCATCGCCGTTGGTGCCCGGAAAAGTCGAATCAAAGACCGCTACCAAGCCTTAGGGTCTCTTGTCCGCGAATCAGCAGAAGCCTTGTCGTGGGAGCTTGGCTGGAGACCCTCGGCTTAGACTCCACTACATGGGCATCTCACACCGCGCGGTCCTGGCTCCGCTCATCGGCCTCGTTGTGGCGTGGGTCTTCTTTATGTTTGCTGCCTGGTCAAATCTTTTCGTCCAACCTGAACTCGACGCCCAAGGTGTCTGGCTGAATGACGGACCCGTCATACAGCCCTCCACATACCTCTATCTAGGGGGAATAGCGGCTTTCTCCCTCACATCACTGCG
>JAQBZV010000010.1 GCA_027728145.1 Actinomycetota bacterium
TCCCGGCCATCAACCTCACCTCAGGACAAATATCGGTCCTCCGGCTGGTTGCCAGGGGGCTCTCCAACCGCGCCATTGCCGACGAGCTCTATGCTCCGGACAAATGGAGCTTGTTGCGCAATTCGCAAGGCATGACTCAACTTTTCGTCCGGCTTGAAGAGACAGCTATCCCCGCCGTGTCAGTCCCCCGCTAGAGGTTGGTGGGTCATGATCCACTGGTGCATAACAATGGCTGCCGCCGCACTGGCGTTGAGTGATCGCGTGGACCCAAACTGAGTGATCTCCACTGCCATGTCCGCGGCAGCCAGTGCTTCAACAGAGAGCCCTGGGCCCTCCTGGCCAAAAAGGATGACGCATTCTCGGGGTAACGGGGTCGTTTCGAGGGGTTTCGACCCCTCCACATTGTCAATGGCCACAATCGGTAATGCGTGCTCGCGGGCATAGCTCACCAAATCATCAATGGTGGGGTGGTGCATCACCCGCTGATAGCGATCGGTTACCATCGCTCCCCGCCGATTCCAGCGCTTCCGACCCACGATGTGGACGGTGTCCGCGAGAAAAGCATTCGCACTGCGCACAATCGACCCAATGTTCAAATCGTGTTGCCAGTTCTCGATAGCGACGTGGAAGGAGTGCCTCCTCGTGTTCAGATCCTCGACAATTGCGTCCATCGACCAGTATCGATACTGGTCGACCACGTTCCTCGAGTCCCCCTTCTCCAGAAGCTCAGGGTCATAGTGGTCACCCTCAGGCCACGTCCCCTGCCAGGGTCCCACTCCCCAGGTGGTGGCCTCGGGGTGGGGGTTATCCTCGTTCACGCACCTAGCCTAGGCACCCTTTCGATAACCTTTCCCCTGTGCCTAAGCCTTCCTGGAGTCCCGAGGGTCCCTCGTTACTCCTCGAGGGCGACAACCTGGAGCTGATGAAGTCTTTACCCGAGGGCTCCTTCACCCTGTGTTACCTCGACCCACCGTTCAACACCGGTCGAACCCAGCAACGCACAACCTCCACGGTCACGGGATCGAGTGAGTCGGGGAGGCAAGGTTTCGGGGGTCGAACCTACGACTTCACCCTGCATTCTGTGACCAGTTTTGACGATACGTTCGCCAACTACTGGGAGTTTCTCGCACCGAGACTCATCGAAGCATGGCGCTTGCTGGCACCCGAGGGAACCCTCTACCTCCACCTGGACTGGCGGGAGGTCCACTATGCCAAGGTGGCGATGGACCAAATGTTTGGTCGTGAGAACTTTCTGAACGAAATCATTTGGGCGTATGACTACGGAGCGAAGTCAAAGAGCCGCTGGCCCACCAAACACGACACGATTCTGGTCTACGTCAAAGACCCTTCCGCCTACATTTTCAACAGCGACGATATCGACCGAGAACCCTACATGGCACCAGGGTTGGTCGGCCCAGAAAAAGCTGCCAGGGGCAAACTCCCGACCGACGTCTGGTGGCACACCATCGTTTCGCCCACCGGCAAGGAGAAGACCGGGTATGCGACCCAAAAACCGCTGGGGATTCTCACCCGCATCGTTCGCGCTTCATCTCGACCCGGTGACTGGGTTCTGGATCCCTTCGCAGGCAGTGGGACGACAGCTCACGCGGCGGCAGAACTGGGGAGAAAGTTTGTAGTGATGGACTCCAATCCGGAAGCCCTCGAGATCATGAAACGACGCCTGGGGCACTACCTCAGCTAACGCAGGGAGCTCGTGAAGGTCGCTCCGCTCTCGGAGTAGACAAAGCAATACACCCCTCGCTCACCGGCATCCCACTGGTCCGCGCTGACCGGGTAGGAGTAGCTGGTTCGCAGGTCACTAAATTCCTGGGCGACCTCAATGTTCACCAGGTCTCGCACATCACACGCAGCCCGCGCAGCCGCCAATACCGCCGGATCTCCCGGATATGGCTCTGAGGCAACTCTCGAGAGCAGTTCAGCATGCAGCAGCTCCGCAGTGTGGGGTGAGGAACAGCTGACCACCTGGAACTCTTCAGCAAAGGGGTCGCTGAATCCGGTGAGACATTCCCCGCCACGAAGCTCATCCCACGCCCAGGTCCCCGGTGTCTGGGACGGAGGCCCAAGTTCGGGGAATTCCGCGGCAATCTCCACAACGTCGACGACTTCCTCGACCATGACATCCTCCGGTGCTCCCACGCTCTGCCCCAGAACGAACGCTCCCACCCACACACCCAGGGTGACAAGCGTCCCCAAGACCCACAGGCTGACAAAGATGGTCTGCCCCCGGGCGGTCTGGGTCAGGCGGGGTTTGGGGGGTGTGCTGGGTTCACTCTGTTCAGTCATTCACAAACCCAGGTCGCCCAATCCCAGTGCTGCTCGGTAGGGATACCCCGCTTCTTCAATAACCCGGTCCGCTCCGGTATTGCGATCGACCACAACACAGACGGCGACAACTTCTCCTCCGGCTTTTTCGATTGCGCGCGCTGCCGTCAAGGGTGACCCACCCGTTGTTGAGGTGTCCTCCACCACCACGATGCGCTTGCCCCGCACATCGGGGCCCTCGATCTGGCGACCTCGACCGTGATCTTTGGCTTCTTTGCGGACGACCAGGGCGTCATAGGTCTTCCCCACGAGGAGTCCGCGATGCATAATCGCGGACGCAATCGGGTCAGCCCCCATCGTCAGGCCGCCGATCGCGTCAATGGGCTCAAACTCATCCAGAATCTCCAGCATCACGTCACCGATAAGCGGGGCCACTCGATGGTCCAGGCTGACCTGACGCAGATCGATATAGAACGACGCTTTCTGGCCGCTGGTGAGGGTGAAATCTCCGTGGTGGACGGCGTCCCGGGAGATGAACTGGATGAGGTCTCCCCGCGCGCTGCCCACACCCTCAGTCTAGCTTCGCGCTTTAGGCTTGCCTCATGAGAATCGCGACCTGGAACGTCAACTCCATTCGCACCAGAAAAGCCTTGGTCATCGATTTTCTCCACACCTCCGACATTGATGTGGTGCTGATGCAGGAAACCAAGTGTCGCGACGACCAGTTTCCCTTTGAGGACTTCGAGGCCGCCGGCTACGAGGTGGCGCACTTTGGCGTCAACCAATGGAATGGCGTGGGCATAGCCTCCAGGCTTCCCCTGCAGGACATCGAGCAGGGTTTCCCCGGAATGCCAGGTTTTAGCAAGGACCCCTCCGCGGAACCAGCGCTCGAAGCCCGTGCGCTCTCGGCCACCGTCGAGGGGTTTCGCCTCTGCTCTGTCTATGTTCCCAACGGTCGCGCCCTGGATGATCCACACCTCGACTACAAGCTGCGCTTTATCGAAGCTCTGGGAGAGCACTACCGCTCGTACCAGGAGCTCCCAGGAGCTTTTCCGGTTGCCATCGGGGGAGACTTCAATGTGGCGCCAGAAGACTCTGACGTGGGAGACCCAGCGTTCTTAGTTCCCGGCACCACCCACACCTCGGAGGTTGAGCGAGGAGCCCTCCAGGCATTCCTGGCCCGTGCGGGGCTGCGCGACACTGTTCGTCCGTTAGCCCCCACCGGCTATACCTACTGGGATTACAAACAGGGCAAGTTTCCTAAGGACCACGGGATGAGGATCGACTTTATCTATGGTTCTGAAGGTTTCGCCTCTCAGGTCACCCATGCCTCTATTGCGAAGGACCAGCGCAGCGGTGAGGGTCCAAGCGATCACGTCCCGGTCGTCGTTGAGGTGGGCGGCGGGGATGATGACTTTGACCGCCCGATGGTGTTCTAAACCGGGGCCAAAAGAAACGCGAGACCCATCATGATGGGCAACGAGACAACGGTGGTCAGGACCACCGAATCTCTCGCTAAGGGCGTCGCAACTCCGTAGCGCTGGGAGTAGTTGAACACATTTTGGGCACTGGGTAACGCGGCCAGAATGACCACCGTATAGAGCGCATGGGGCTCCAGTGAAAACACAAACACCCCCAGCACCCAAGCAAGCAAGGGCATCACAGCGAGCTTGATGACAGCCGCCACCGTGATTTCCACGCGATACTCGTGTGCTTCCCAGAGGCGCTGGGAGGCAAGCGACAAACCCAGGGCAAAAAGCAACGTCGGGACTGCTGCCTGACCCAGAAGCTCCAGGGGTTCGTGGACGACGTCGGGAAGGGTGATATCCCACCACGACACCAGAACGCCGAGCATGGAGCCAATAATGAGAGGGTTCCGAATCGGGCCAGACAGGATCCTCCGAAGAGACACCGACCCCTGGTGGGTCACATCCAAAATTGTCAGCGCGATAGGGGACATCACAATCAACTGGAACAGCAGCACAGGCGCAGCCAGTGCTGGGTCCCCGAGGATGTAGGCGGCGAGGGGCAATCCAATGTTGTTGGAGTTCACATAGGACGCTGCAAGTCCTCCGACGGTCAACCGCCCCGGCCCACGAACCTTCGAGAGCACCGCCACGACCACATAAAGCGCTAACGCCAAGGTCGCGGCAAGCGCCGACACCGGCAAGAGCGCAGAAAACAAAACCTGAATGTCGGCATCCCCCAAGACGATGAACAGCAACGCTGGGGAAAAAACAAAGAACGCGGCCTTGGAGAGGACATCCAGTGCTGTGGGCCCGAGGATTCCTATTCGGCCCGTGACATAGCCGGTGGCGACCACGAGAGTCACGATCGCGAACCCGACAAAAACTTCCGTCACGAGGGAATAGTCTGCTCTATTCTCCGAGCACCTAAGTACACGCAATAAAGTTGCGCGGCGCCCGTGAAACACGCACCAGGTTGGCGCCAAAAACACCCATGCGCACCAAACCCCCGCTTTACACTGACCTCTAATACGTCAGGAGGCCGCTATGTCGATGGTGCTGGAACGCGCTGCTACCAGTGGTCGAGACCTCATCAGTCATGCCTCCTGGACGCAGCTCAAGGATGCCTGCGTCACTCTTCAGTCTCTTCAGGCGACAGATGGAAGCGTCCCGAAAGCGAAGGATCACGCTAGGGCCCGCGATGCCGTTCGCCTGATGACGCAGGCTATTGGGGACCTAGCGCCCTCTTTCCCCCACGAGGAGGACTACCTCCACGCGGTCGTGTCTGATTGCGAAGCCTGGGTGGCCTCTGGTTTCACGGTTCCTGACTTCTACCAGTCACTGTCGTTGTTTCACCCCGCTCGGACTCGGGTGGATGGCACTGCCCACTTGGTGGTGTTCCCGATGTACACCCAAAACGGCTCCACCAACCGATACTTCGAAGCGGTGCTCTGCGAAACCATCTGGCCCGACTATGTCGCGTCTCTCGAAGCGGGTGCCCATAGCAATGCCCTCTTTGTTCCTCTACGGTTCCTTGACTACACCCCCGGGTATGACACGAACTCCGCCGTGTTGTTCCCCGAATCAGTGGCGGTGACCCCTCGAGTGCCCCAGGGCTCTGCCAAGGGAGCACCCGCGGTGTTGCCCGAGTTCACCTGGGGCGGCATCTTTGCGGATAGAGAAGCTGCGAGGTTCCGAACAGTGGTTCGTCATGCGGTCGAGGTCACCAAGTTGGAGCTCCCCGATGACGCAGCAGAGCTACTGGAGGACCAAGAACTCGCGGAAAAGACTTTCGTGATGTGGGACTTGATTCACGATCGCACCCACATGCGCGGAGATCTCCCCTTTGACCCCTTCATGATCAAGCAGAGAATGCCTTTCTATCTGTATGGGTTAGAGGAACTCCGCTGTGACCTCACCGCCTTCCGCGAAGCTGTCTCCCTGCTCCGCGCAAAAAAGACCGATGCTACAACTAAGAAGCACGCGCAACTGGTTCTCTATGCAGTCGTGTTTGACCGGATTTTTCGCTTCCCGCTCTCTGGCACTCGGGTGCGAAACTACGACAGTGTTGCCGGTCAGTTGCTCTTCGCCTGGCTCCACCAGCACCGAGTCCTGCACTGGACAGACACACAGCTCAGCCTCGACTGGGAGGCTCTGCCCGATGTTGTCGTGGCGCTCTCCGATCGCATCAATGACCTCTACTGGCGAAGCATCGATCGACCGAAGATTGTCCACTGGCTCGCCGCCCACGAGCTAATTGCTGAGGTGCTCGCACCCCACCCCGCCTCACGGTTTCTCTCGGGCGATATTCCCCTTGAGGGAACCCCGAGCGAGATCACGGATCAGGTCCACGACGATGAGTTCCCGTTGTCCATGTTCTATGAGGCTTTGGCGAAGAAACTTGGCCCGACCATCGCGGCGACTGCCGGCATCACAGGCCTCGGCGCAGACACCTAGGAGACCTGTCAGGATGTTCTCGTGAGACTCCATGACCCCGAGTGGCGCGGCTTTGCCAGCGACAACTATTCCGGCGTACACCCCGAGGTTCTGGCAGCTCTCGCAGACGCCAACGTCGGCCACCAGGTCTCCTACGGCGAGGACGAGTACACCACTCGACTGGGTGAGGTGATTCGCGAACACTTTGGCGCGGGCGCCGAAGTGTTCCCCGTCTTCAATGGGACCGGCGCCAACGTTTTGTCGCTGACCGCCATGATGCCTCGCTGGGGAGCAGTCATTTGCAGCTCACTCGCCCACATCCACACTGACGAGGGTGGAGCACCCGAGCGAGTATCGGGCCTCAAGTTATTCACCGTTGCCCACCACGAGGGAAAAATCACCCCGGCGGATATTGCGACGGAGGCCTTCGGTTTTGGCGACGAGCACAGGGCGCAACCGGCTGTCGTCTCCATCACCCAGAGCTCGGAGCTCGGGACCGTCTATACGCCTGGCGAGATTCAGGCCATCGCAGACTTCGCCCACGACAAGGGCATGCTCCTTCACATGGACGGAGCGCGCCTGTGGAATGCGGCGGCGAGCCTCGGCCTGCCGTTTTCTGCGTTCACTACCGATGTGGGTGTCGACATCGTGAGCCTTGGCGGCACCAAGAACGGACTGATGGGCGCCGAAGCAATAGTGGTGATCAACCCCGAGGCCGTCGATGGTCTGATCTATCTGCGGAAAATGAGCATGCAGCTCTCGAGCAAGATGCGCTTCGTCAGTGCGCAGCTCCTGGCTCTCTTCGAGAACAACCTCGGTCTCAGCTCAGCGACCCATGCCAACACGATGGCTCGCCGGTTGCGCGACGCTCTGGAGGAAAAGATTTCCTCAGGAGCCATAGCGGGCTTGAGCTTTAGCGCACCCACGCAGGCCAACGCGATTTTTGCCGTTCTGGATCCAGAAGTCTCAGACCGAATCCGGCAGACCTTCCGCTTCTATGACTGGGATCGCGCGGCCGGCGAGGTCCGATGGATGTGTTCCTTTGACACCACGGACGCCGATATCGAAGGCTTCGTCGAGAAAATCACGAGCGAGCTTCAGGCGTAGTCGGCGCTTCCGCTCACAATCTCAGAAAGTGGTTTGCGCTCGCGAGGCTTAGCCTCTCTCTCCTGAAGTTTTTCAGGAAGGTCGGCGGGATCCCCCATTGAACCGACAGCCATCACCGTGACGACTCGCTGGGATGATTCGATCCCCAGCTCCCGACCCAGTGTCTGAGCATCGAAACCGCCCATCTGGTGGACCATCAAGCCCTCAGCAGTGGCCTGGACCGTGAAGTGCGCTACCGCCTGACCAAGATCATAAATAGCGTGTGACTGGGGTTTCCCCTCAGCATCAACGACGGCAGCAATGTTGGCCACAACAGCACCGGCATGTTCTGCCCAGACCTGATTACCTGACGCCATAGTTCCCACGATCGTCTGGAAAACGTCATCCCCCCGAAAACCGACGACGAACGACCAGGGCTGCGAGTTTCCCGAGGACGGTGACCACCTGGCAGCTTCAAAAGCTGGTCCCAGAGTGTCCTGATTCAGAACCTCATCACGAGAAAATGCGCGAGGGCTCCAGCGTTGTTCGAGGACGTCGGTCAGCGCGAACTCGTGCGGTTCATGATCGTGGCTCATGTTGTTCCTTTCACAGGGTCACTCTGGGCTAGACACAGATCAGGTGGAATCTATTCCATCGCGAATTGTTGAACCTGGAGGCCGGACTTATCCTCCGCGATATCCACTTTCACCGTGTCACCATCGTGAACCTCACCGGCGAGCAGGGCCCTAGCCAAACGGTCATCAATCTCTTTCTGCATCAGTCGTCTCAGCGGTCTCGCCCCGTAGACCGGGTCGAACCCGTGATCGGCCAGCCACAATCGTGCTGCCGGCGTGACGGCGAGTTCCAGCCGCCTGTCCGAAAGGCGCTCCTGAAGCCGATCTACCGTGATTTCCACAATCTGTCCGAGGTCTTCCTGGGTGAGCGTGGAGAACACCACAATGTCGTCCAGGCGATTGACAAATTCTGGTTTGAACGCTCGACGAACCTCCTGGCGCACTGACTCGACCTTCTGCTCCCACGGAACACCCTCCTCCATGAGGAAGGACGATCCAAGGTTGGAGGTCAAAATCAGGATGGTGTTGCGGAAATCAACCGTTCGACCCTGGCCATCGGTCAATCGACCGTCATCAAGCACCTGCAGCAGCAAGTCAAACACTTCAGGGTGGGCTTTTTCGACCTCATCCAACAAGATCACCGAGTAGGGGCGGCGTCGCACCGCTTCGGTGAGTTGACCACCCTGTTCATACCCGACATATCCGGGAGGGGCTCCGATGAGGCGCGACACAGAGAACTTCTCGCCGTATTCACTCATGTCGATTCGAACGAGCGCTTTTTCATCATCAAAAAGGTAATCAGCAAGCGCTTTCGCGAGCTCAGTCTTTCCCACCCCAGTGGGGCCGAGGAACAAAAACGATCCGGTTGGGCGACCAGGATCACTCAACCCTGCGCGGGTGCGTCGAACCGCCTCGCTGACCCCCCGAACAGCGTCTTTTTGGCCGACCAAACGTCTCGCCAACTCGGTTTCGAGCTGCAACAGCCTTTCGGTCTCGCCCTGGGTGAGCTTGTCCACGGGAATCCCGGTCCAGGCAGCGACCACGGCGGCAATGTCCTCATCGGTGACCTGGTCGTTCACCATGCGGTCATCACTGCGCTCGGTGCTCTCTGCGCGCTGGATTGATTCCTCGACCCCGGGGATAACTTCATAGTTGAGCTTGGACGCCTCTTGGTAGTTTCCTTCGCGCATCGCGCGGTCCAATTCGATACGAGCGTCGTTGAGCTTGGTTTTCAACTCACCCACGTCCTGCAGGGAGGCTTTCTCGGCGGCCCAGCGTTCTTGCAACGCTTCCAGCTCTGAACTCTTGGTTTCCATATCTTCGCGGAGCTTTCTGAGTCGCTCCTTCGATGCGTCATCCTTCTCTTTTTTGAGGGCCAGTTCCTCAATGCGCATCCGGTCAACGACCCGTCGAAGCTCATCGATTTCCACTGGGGACGATTCAATCTCCATTTTTAGGCGGCTTGCTGCCTCGTCAATCAGATCGATTGCTTTGTCGGGCAGCTGCCGTGCCGTGATGTACCGGTTGGAGAGCGTGGCAGCCGCGACCAGAGCACTATCGGCAATCACGACTTTGTGGTGAGCCTCATAGCGCTCCTTCAAACCTCGAAGAATCGCAACAGTGTCCTCGACGCTCGGTTCACCCACAAAAACCTGCTGGAATCGACGCTCGAGAGCGGCATCTTTCTCGATGTGCTCGCGATATTCGTTGAGGGTTGTAGCGCCAATGAGTCGGAGCTCACCGCGCGCCAACATGGGCTTGAGCATGTTCGCAGCCGCAACCGATCCCTCGCCGCCACCAGCCCCCATCAGGGTGTGAAGCTCATCCACGAAGGTGATGATCTCACCCTCAGCGTCGTTGATCTCTTTCAGCACCGCTTTGAGCCGTTCTTCGAACTCTCCTCGGTATTTTGCCCCCGCAACAATCGCGGATAAATCGAGGGAAATTAGCTGCTTTCCTTTGAGAGAGTCTGCGACATCTCCGGCAACAATTCTCTGGGCCAACCCCTCCACTACCGCAGTCTTTCCGACACCAGGTTCACCGATCAGCACCGGGTTGTTTTTGGTGCGCCGGGTCAACACCTGGGACACTCGTCGAATTTCGGCATCTCGACCGATGACGGGATCTAGCTTTCCCTCCCGGGCAATCTCGGTCAGGTTCACCCCGTATTGCTGGAGGGCGGTTTCTTGGCCCTGCGTCTGCTCTGCCATGGTGTCCCTCCTCTACTTCTCGAGCTTCTTGGTGGTCGGTGGTGTCCACCCAAACGGGTTCCACAGAACCATTTGGTTGTGTTTCTTGGCTCGCTCACCCTGGCGCAGTGGAATGACATCCCCTTCTGCTCCGGCAGCAAACACGCGGCGTCCCGACTTCTGCAACAACTCATCTGCCAGCGTGGCCTCCAGATCACGGACTCTGCGCTGGAGACCATCCACTTGCGACTCCAGCTCCAAAATTCGCCTGATGCCCTCCAAGTTGAGTCCCTCAGAACTTAGGCGAGAAATCTCTCTCAGCTGAACGACATCCTTCATCGAGTAGCGTCTGGTTTTTCCCGCGGTCCGAGTGGGACTCACAAGACCCAAGCGGTCGTATTGCCGCAAGGTTTGCGGGTGCATACCGGCGAGCTCTGCCGCCGCGGTGATGGCGAACAGTGGGGTTCTCTCATCCATCTCCATCGACTACACCCCCGCTCTCTTCAGCAGGTCCTCCCGAGGATTCTCCTTCGGCAAGGCGCTCATCAGCTTCTCGAGGTGACCCTGGGCGATCTTGGAAAGATGCGCGGGAACCGCCACCCGCAGTTCGACCAGCAGGTCACCCAGCGCTGCCCCACCGCGGACGCCGTGTCCTTTCACCCGCAATACTTTGCCGCTGGGGGTTCCCGCGGGAACCTTGACCTTCACGACCTCACCCTCGATTGTGGGGACCTCGATGGTGGCGCCGAGCGTTGCTTCGCCAAAGGTGATGGGAACCTCAATGCGCAGATTGTCGCCGTCGCGGCCAAAAATCTGGTGCTTGGGAACGCCCACCGTGATGATCACATCACCGGGCTTCCCACCATCGGGACTCGGGTGCCCTTTGCCACTCAAACGCACCTTCTGGCCATCTTTCACACCGGCTGGCACTCGGGCGGTGATTTTCTTGCCGCCCGGACCCTCGAGGGACACTTCGGTGCCCTTGAGTGCTGTGGGCAATTCGAGAGTCACTCGCGAAATCACATCGCGACCCTTGGTGGGCTCTCGGTAACCGGGGTAACCTCCCTGGCTGGCACCAAACAGCCCCGAGAACAAATCTCCAAAGTCGGCGCTCTGCCCTCCACGGGGCGCACCGCCAAACATCCCACCAAAAACATCATCAAACCCGCCACCTTGCCCGCCTCCGGCGGTGAAGCGCGGGCGACCCGCCTGCATGGCCCGAATCTGGTCATACTCTGCCCGCTGTTGGGAGTCCGAAAGCACTGAATACGCTTCGGAGATTTCTTTGAACCGAGCTTCAGCAGAGGGGTCGTTGGGGTTGGAGTCAGGGTGGAACTTGCGGGCAAGCGAACGATAGGTCTTCTTGATCTCAGCCTCGCTGGCATCCTTGGACACCCCGAGGACCTGATAGAAGTCCTTTTCTAACCAATCCTGGCTCGCCATTGCCCCACCTCCCTTAGTTGTCTGCCGGAACCTTCACAGCGACCTTGGCGGGTCGGATCAAGCGCTCGCCGATCGTGTATCCACCCTCGATCACATCAGCAACCGTTTCTCCGGTAGCGCCTGCCTCGGGCAGGCGAACAACCGCTTCGTGGACGGCGGGATTGAAGGTCTCCCCCACCTCGCCCACGGACTTGATGTCGTAGCGCTCAAAACTTGAGCGCAGCTTCTGTGCCACCAATTCCAGAGGCGTGCCAGCAAGGTCTCCATGGGCTTCGGCGCGATCCAAATCATCCATCACGGGCAGAAGAGATCGAATCACCTCAGCAATCACCGTCTCCCGATTGGCCTGGCGATCTCTCTCCACACGGGTTCGGAAATTCTGCAACTCAGCTTCCGCTCGGGCAGCACGATCGCGGTATTCCGCGACCAAGTCCCGCTCTGCCTCTTGAAGGAGTGCCATATCATCCTCGGAGAGCTCGTCCGAGGCAGCGGCCGCTGCCTCGGGACGCACATCTCCGGTTTCGGGGTCGACACGACGCTTGTCGGTGAAGAGCGGCTCCTGGGGTTCCTCATCCCTCTCGGGCTGGGGTTTTTCTTTGCGTGGCATGAGCCCTACTTCTTGGTGTCGGTGTCGTCGTCGACAACTTCAGCGTCGACGATGTCTTCGTCCTCTGCCGAGTCGCTCGACTCGCCATCCTCGGGAGCTCCCGCCTCGGGTTCGGCCTGGTAGAGGGCCTCACCCAGTTTGGTCTGGCTGGTGGCCAGCGCTTCCATGGCTTTCTTGAGCGCGTCCTCGTCCTCGCCCGCAAGCGCGGACTTGAGGGCGTCAACATCAGCCTGGACTTCGGACTTGACGTCGTCGGGGAGCTTCTCGTCGTTCTCCTTGAGGATCTTCTCCACGGAGTAGACCAACTGCTCGGCCTGGTTACGCTCTTCGGCTGATTCGCGTCGCTTCTTGTCTTCCGCGGCGTTTTCCTCAGCCTCGCGCACCATGCGCTCGATGTCTTCCTTGGGCAGAGACGATCCACCGGTGATGGTCATCGACTGCTCCTTGTTCGTACCCTTGTCCTTGGCGGACACGTGAACGATTCCGTTGGCGTCGATGTCGAAGGTCACCTCAACCTGGGGGATTCCCCGAGGGGCCGGTGCAATACCGGTCAGCTCGAAGGTTCCCAGCGGCTTGTTGTCCCGGGTGAACTCGCGCTCACCCTGGAACACCTGGATCGACACCGAAGGCTGGTTGTCATCCGCGGTGGTGAAGGTTTCGCTGCGCTTGGTGGGGATGGCGGTGTTGCGCTCGATGAGCTTGGTCATGATGCCACCCTTGGTCTCGATTCCGAGGCTCAGGGGGGTGACGTCAATCAGCAGAACGTCTTTGCGCTCACCCATCAGA
>JAQBZV010000011.1 GCA_027728145.1 Actinomycetota bacterium
GAAACACAGTGGGATACACCCCCTACCCCACTCAGGTGACCGACGCTTTCATCGAGGAGTCGACCGCGCTTGGCGTCGATATTTTCCGTATTTTTGACGCGCTGAACGATGTCACGAACATGCGGCCAGCAATCGATGCAGTCCTCGAGACAGGTACCGCGGTTGCTGAAGTGGGGCTTTGCTACTCAGGTAATTTGCTGGATCCTGCGGAGGACCTTTACACCCTGGACTACTATCTGCGACTGGCGGAGGACATGGTGGGCGCTGGCGCCCACATCCTGGCGATCAAGGACATGGCTGGTCTTCTCAGGGCTGAGGCGGCATCGCACCTGGTGACGGCTTTGCGGGAAAGATTTGACACTCCTGTTCATCTTCACACTCACGACACAGCAGGAGGGCAGCTGGCCACACTGTTGGCTGCGAGCGCTGCCGGTGTGGATGCAGTGGATGCGGCGAATGCCGCCATGGCCGGAACCACCAGCCAGCCCTCGCTGTCCTCACTGGTCGCAGCATTGGAGAACACCGAGCGAGACACGGGGCTGAGTTTGCAGGCGGTGTCCGCTCTGGAGCCTTATTGGGAGGCTGTGCGGAGGACCTATCAGCCCTTTGAATCGGGCCTGCCAGGACCAACGGGTCGCGTGTATCACCACGAGATTCCTGGGGGACAGCTGTCCAACCTTCGCCAGCAAGCCATTGCGCTGGGTCTCGCGGACCGTTTCGAGGACATCGAGGACTGGTATGCCGAAGCGAATCGCATGTTGGGTCGCCCCACCAAGGTGACACCCTCGAGCAAGGTTGTGGGAGATTTGGCGCTACACCTCGTCGCTATGGACGTTGACCCGGCAGATTTTGAGGCAAACCCGGGGGCGTATGACATTCCAGACTCTGTCGTGGGGTTCATGGCTGGCGAACTGGGGGACCTCCCTGGAGGGTGGCCGGAACCATTTCGCTCGAAGATTCTGAAGGGAAAGACTCGTAAGCCGACCTTGACAGAACTCACCCCTGATCAGGGGGCAGCGCTCTCCGAGCCTGGGCGTGGGCGCCAGGAAATGTTGAACCATTTGTTGTTCCCAGGGCCCACGGCTGACTACCTCGAGATGGTCGAGCAGTTTGGCGACGTGTCAGTAATCAAAACGAAGGACTACCTGTACGGGCTTCCCCTCGGTGAGGAGTCTGTTGTCGAGGTGGGCCCCGGTGTCAGCTTGTACGTATCGCTCGAATCGATCTCCGAACCCGACGATCGAGGAATCCGGACTGTGATGGCGGCTCTGAACGGTCAGATGCGCCCCATTGGCGTGAGAGATCGATCTGTTGAGGCCCAGGAAACCCACGTCGAAAAGGCGGACCCTCAAAACCCTCGTCATGTTGCAGCCCCGTTCTCCGGTGTCGTGACGGTGACCTGCGAAGTCGGGGATAGCGTTGTCGAGGGTCAGGTCGTTGCGACCATTGAAGCCATGAAAATGGAGGCGGGAATTAGCGCTAGCGTGTCTGGAGTAGTCTCTCGCTGGGCGATACCTAAGACTCAACAGGTGGAGGCGGGAGATTTGATTCTGGAAGTCTCAGAAAGCTAAAGACTGGTTTGTTTTCTGAATGAATCGATAGAATTAGGCCTCGGCTTGCTCCCACGACTTGTCAGATAAGGACTACCTCAATGGCACGAAAGACCGAATCCACGCCTCCGGGCGAAGCCTCTGTCGAGGTGACGGAGGTGCCGGTCGAGGCTGAGACGGTCGATGCTGGGGCGACCGAGGTAGTCAGTGATGAGAGCATCACGTTGGCCGTGAGCCCAGCAACCGAAGATCTCTATCACCGCAGGCCAGAGCATCGAGGGGAAGCCCCCGAGCCTGCTGCAATGTTGACCGATGATCGCCTTATCGACACGTCAGGTCGCTACCGCGAAGTGCCCGAAGGGTTTTGGCAGCGATTCCTGTATGAAGTATCCTTCCACTCCCTCAATGTGGGTGATTCCCGAGCGGTTCGTGAGCGCAAAGCGATGGATCGGAGAATTTCGTTCCCCTTTGATCAAGGCACTCGATTTGTTCCCGTGCTCACCCGGAAGGGTGGTGTCGGCAAGACCACGGTCACCACACTCCTCGGAATGGCGCTCGCGGAGGTTCGCGATGATCGTGTGCTGGGCATCGACGCAAACCCCGACCGTGGAACCCTCGCCGAGCGCGTAGTCCGCTCTACTGGAGCCACAGTTCGCGATGTGGTCAACCTCGCGGCGGGAATTAATTCCTTCACAGATTTTGCGGAGCTTGTCTCGAAAGACAAGAGCCGCTTCCACGTTCTCGCCTCTGACACTGACCCACTGTTGTCAGAAGCATTTGATGAGGATGATTACAACGTCGTTGCCGACCAAGCGGCCCGCTTTTATTCGATAGTCCTGACAGACTGCGGAACGGGGGGGGTGCACTCCGTGATGCGCCCCCCTCTCGAGCGAGCTGATGGGCTCGTGATCGTTTCCGGAGGAAGTGTGGACGAGGCTCGTTTGGCGTCGGAGACGCTGACGTGGCTTGAAGCGAATGGCCACGGTGAACTGGCGAAGAACGCCATTGTGGCCCTCAACACCGCCACCCAAGGCACCAACGTCGTGAAGCTCGACGAAATCGAGCAGCACTTTATTTCTCGAGTGAGGGACGTCGTGCGAATTCCCTACGACCCTCTCCTCGCCGCCGGTTCGATTGTGCACTGGGAGAGCCTAGGTCCCTACACCCGCGAGGCCGCCCGCGAGCTTGCCGCTTTGGTTGTGGAGGGCATGGCTGAGGGCTCCGGGGTTCGCTAATGCCGGAGCGCCCTATCCGGCTGTTCGGCGACCCCATTCTCACGAGCGCGACAGACCCGGTTGACCTCACTGCGCCGAGAACACAGGACCTGGTGACAGATCTTCTCGACACGGTCAAGCTGCCGGACCGTGCGGGGGTTGCCGCCAACCAAATTGGGGTGGGCCTCGCCGCTTTTAGCTACAACATCGATGGGTTTGTGGGGTATCTCCTGAACCCTCGCTTGGTGAAAGTCTGGGGAGAACCAGAGGACATGTCGGAAGGCTGCCTGTCGGTTCCAGGCTTGACCTACCCACGAAAGCGGTTCCCCCACGCAATCGCGGAGGGCTTCACCCTGGAGGGGGAGCTGGTCGAGGTTGAAGGGGAGGGATTGATGGCTCAGGCCCTTCAGCACGAGATTGATCACCTCGAAGGCGTGCTCTACTTCCAAGGTCTCGCTCCCGAGCACAAGAAAGACGCTTTGAGGGCCATCCGAGAATCGGAGTGGTTCGGTGCCCCCTAGCCACGGGACAGCGCAACGGGTTGTGAGCACTTAGACTTATCGGCTGTGGATGCGCTTGGTCTAGATATTGGTGGCACAAAAATTGCGGGTGCCCGCGTCACCCCTCTCGGCGAGGTGGTGGCCCACGCATCGCGTCCCACTACGCCTGATAATCCCGAGGGGATTCTGGATGCTCTGGTCGAAATCTGTGAGGAGTTGGGTTCCAGCGATGCCCTCCCCACCGTGGGGGTCGCGGTAGCCGCTTTCTTGGACCGTGACCGGGAAAACCTCTTTTTCTCCCCGAATATCGCGTGGCAGAACTACCCCCTCAAAGCGGAGGTAGAAAGACGCCTCGGGGTTCCAGTGGTGCTGGAGAACGATGCGAACGCTGCGGGCTGGGGCGAGTTTCGCTTTGGAGCAGCCCAAGACGTTCAGTCCATGATCATGTTGACGATTGGGACCGGGGTGGGGGGAGCTCTGGTGGATGATGGGCGACTTCTGGTCGGTGGCTTCGGGATGGCAGCCGAGCTTGGCCACATCATCATTGAGCCCGGCGGTCGCCTGTGTGGGTGTGGAAACTACGGATGCCTCGAGCAGTATGCGTCGGGGACGGCACTCATGAGAGACGCCCGGGAGCGCCTCGGTGATGAATCGCTCACTCAGGCAGCGGTGACGGATCTCCTGCGGGAGGGCAATACCCACGTCCTCGAAGCTTTCGACGGTGTTGCCCGAGCGATGGGGCGAGGGATTGCTTCGCTTGTTGCGGTCACGGATCCTGAGCTCATCGTTATTGGAGGGGGTGTCGCCAGCGCAGGTGATCTCCTGCTCAACCCGATTCGAGAAAGCTTCCTCGACACCTATGGCGCTGGAGCTAGGCGGCCCGTTGCCGGCATTGTTGCGGCCACCATGGGAAACACCGCGGGTGTGGTGGGAGCTGCCGATCTCGCCCGTGCACGGATGACATCCGGGGCTTAGTCTGGAAGTCCAACTCCGGAGGCAGATGTGTTTTATTGGCTGATGAAGCATTGGGTTATTGGCCCCCTGCTGACGACAGTGTTTCGCCCCTGGGTGACAGGGTTGGAAAATGTCCCCAGGACGGGACCCCTCATTGTGGTGTGTAACCACCTGTCCTTAGTGGATTCAGTTTTTTTGCCCCTCATGATTGACCGCCAAATGGCTTTTCTCGCGAAGAGTGACTATTTCACCGGGAAGGGAATCAAAGGCTGGGCCATTCGTTTCTTCATGACCTCCGCTGGCCAGCTACCCATTGATCGCTCGGGCGGTAAGGCTTCGGAAGCTTCTCTGAACGCCGGACTGCAGGTCCTCGCCGAGGGAGGGGTGCTCGCCATCTACCCCGAGGGAACACGGAGCCCTGATGGCCGGATGTACCGGGGGCGCACCGGAGTTGCGCGCATGATTCTCGACGCCCACGTGCCCGTGATTCCCGCAGCGGTCATTGGCACAGAGAAGGTGATGCCCTTAGGTTCCAATATCCCCAAGGTCCACAGGGTGGGCGTCGTCATTGGTAAGCCACTCGACTTTTCCCGCTTCGAGGGCATGGAGACTGACCGTTTTGTCTTGCGCTCCATCACGGATGAAATCATCTACGAGATGAATGCTCTCAGCGAGCAGGAGTACGTCGACGTGTACGCCTCCACGATTCGGAGCCAGAAGGCCTGAGCATCAAGCTCACACAGAGCCTCGAGTAGGCTGAATGTCGGCGTTTGGCCCCAAGAGAAATGGACACTGTGGATTACAGCGAGCACGTCGTGACACCAAATCCTGGAGTTGTTGAGGGTTTGGATCATTGGCAATCCCTGCCCATTAAGCAGCAACCGCACTGGCCGGACGCTGCCGCTGCCGCGGCTGTGAGCGCTGAACTCTCCACGGTCCCGCCACTGGTCTTTGCTGGTGAAGTAGATATGTTGCGCGAACGCTTAGCCCGAGTCGCCCGGGGAGAGTCCTTCCTGCTGCAGGGGGGCGATTGCGCGGAAACCTTTGTTGGTGCCACTGCTGACCAGATCCGGAACCGGGTCAAGACAATTCTTCAAATGGCGGTGGTGCTCACCTACGGCGCATCACTCCCCATCGTGAAGATGGGTCGGATGGCCGGTCAGTTTGCGAAGCCCCGTTCTAATGACGACGAGACCCGCGATGGAGTTACTCTTCCTGCGTACCGGGGGGACATCGTCAATGGGTTCGATTTCACTGAGGATTCTCGGACACCCGACCCCGCGCGCATGTTGCGCGGGTATCACACCGCCGCCTCCACGCTGAATCTCATTCGAGCTTTCACCCAGGGTGGATTTGCTGACCTGCGGATGGTGCACAGCTGGAATAAGGGGTTTGCGGAGAACCCCGCAAACGCTCGATACGAGGGTCTGGCTCGGGAGATTGACCGAGCGGTCAAGTTCATGGAAGCCGCCGGCGCAGATTTTGACGAGCTCAAGCGGGTGGAGTTCTATGCAAGTCACGAGGGTCTGCTCATGGAGTACGAGCGCGCGCTCACTCGCATCGATTCGCGGACCGGGCTGCCCTACGTCACCTCTGGGCACTTCCTCTGGATTGGGGAGCGCACCCGAGATGTTGATGGCGCCCACGTGGACTTCTTCTCACGGGTTCGAAACCCCATCGGTGTGAAGCTTGGACCCTCCAGCACAGCCGAGACGGTGAAGGAGCTGTCAGACCTGCTAGACCCCGATCGCGAACCCGGTCGCCTCACGTTCATCACGAGAATGGGCGCCGGAGACGTTCGTGACAAGCTTCCCCCGCTGTTGAAGGCTTCTCAAGAGCTTGGCATCACCCCGCTGTGGGTGACCGACCCGATGCACGGTAACGGCATCACGACGAAAACGGGATACAAGACTCGTCGCTTTGATGACGTGGTGGATGAGGTGAAGGGATTCTTTGAGGCACATCGGGAAGTGGGAACACACCCCGGTGGCATTCATGTTGAACTGACCGGGGATGATGTCACCGAGTGTTTGGGTGGATCTCAAAAGATCGATGAGCTCGGTCTAGAGCCCCGCTACGAATCTTTGTGTGACCCGCGCCTAAACCACCAGCAATCTCTGGAACTCGCGTTCTTGGTGGCCGAGGAGCTCAGTCACTCCTAAGCGAAGCTCCTGATGGTCACCACGCTGCCCTTGGGGATCTCTTGGCCAGCGCTCGGGCTCATGCTGGTGACCCACGCTCGATCCCAGTCAGACTCTGCAATCTCAGTTCTCACCTCAACCTCAAAGCCCAATGCTTCCAAAGTGTCTCTGGCCTCGGCAATGGACTCATCAATGAGATCGGGAAGCATCACGAGTTCGGGGCCCCGGGAGACAATCATGGTGAGGGTATCCCCGGGCCGTGGCGTCATGCCGGCGGGAAGTGTTACCTCGACGACATAGCCCTCGGGAACGGTGTCGGAGAACGCACCATCACCGCCCACGATTCCGGTGAGGCCGGCGCTTTGCAAGAGCTCCCGAGCCTCATCCACGGGGAGGCCGGCAACGTTCGGCAGTGGTCCCGCAGACACAACCGCATTCACGGTGGATCCCGCGAGAATTTGGGAACCTGCCGCCAGGGGCGCATCAAATTCGTCGCTCAGGCGCAGCACAGATCCCTCATCGACAAAATCATTGAACTCTTGGCTGGTTGTTCCGAGGATGAGGTTCACTTCCTCCAGAGACCCACGAACCTCCTCCAGTGTTTGTCCGGATATCGCGGGAACTGCCACCGGGTTGGGCCCTAGTGACACAATCAGTAGGATTTCGCCCTGTTGTTCTATTTCTGACCCGGCGGGAGGATTGGTGCCCTTCACTGTTCCCTCGGGAAGCACTAAATCAAACTCCTCGAGAACTGTGTCGGCCACGGTCAACTCCGCTTCCTGCAGGGTCGCCGTTGCCTCTAATACCGTCGATCCCGCAACGTCGGGCACGCTGACCAAAGCCGCGGGGCCGGTAAACCACCACCACGCAGCGCCACCCCCACCCGCTAAGACCAGGAGCAGCACCAGCGTTCCCACCAGCGCCAGCCCGCGACCGCGAGGGGGTCGTGCCTCCCGAACAGGCTCCTGCGGTGGGGGAGTCTCCTCCAGTGTGATGGCTGCGGTGGGAGCAGGTTCGAGGCCATCAAACACAGCCGACTTTGGATCGAGTACTTCGGTCTCTTGAGCATCCAGTGGGGAGATTTTTTGCGTCATCGCCACGGTGTTGTTGAGGTCGATTGTCGCTGTTGCCAGTGAGGCGGCGCCGAGAAGCTTTTCAACCTCCACCAAATGCTCCAGAACGGCGCGGGCGTGAGGTGGGCGCTCATCGGGGGAGCGTCTGGTGCACCAATCCACCAGCTCATCAAACTGTGCCGGAATGCCCGCGTTCTTGGTGCTGGGCGGCGGGACAATGTCGTTTTGGTGCTGATAGGCGATAGTGACAGCCTGGTCGCCCTGGTAGGGCTGCGCACCAGTAAGCATTTCGAACATCATGATGCCGAGCGCATAAATGTCGCTCCGGAGGTCTGCCTCTCCGCGGCTAATCAATTCAGGAGACAGATAGGCAATCGTCCCGAGCAGTGCTTGCGAGGTCGCGGTGTTGTGGGTGGAGGCACGAGCCAAACCAAAATCGGCAATCTTGATGCGACCGTCGTCGGCGAGCAGAACGTTCTCGGGTTTCAGGTCGCGGTGCACGATACCGGCGGAATGCGCGGCATCGAGACCCTGGAGGACTGCTCGGACAATGTCCACGGTTTGCGCAGGGGTGAGAGCACCAAAGTCTTGGAGGAGTTCGCGCAGGGTGATTCCTGGCAAATACTCCATCACGATAAACGTGATGGTGTCCTCCTGGCCCTGGTCAAAAACATTGACGATGTTGGGGTGGGCAAGCCGTGCGGCGCTTCGCGCCTCCTGAATAAAGCGTTTGGTGAAGTCTCCGTCTTCTGCCAGATGCGGATGCATGATCTTGATGGCGACGGGCCGCTCGAGCCTGAGGTCAATCGCCTGATAAACAGTGGCCATTCCGCCCCGTGCGACCTTGCGCTCAATCAGATAGCGCTTGTCGACCAGCTTCCCAAGGAGCGGGTCAGCCGAGGGAGTATCCATTCTCTGGATTGTACGCATGGCTTAGGCGGCCCTGGGGATGCCACTCCACTAGGTCAATTCATAAAGCCAAGCCCAGGCGCTGGGCTCCCACTTCGCATACGCGTCGGGGTAGGCAGAAATCTGGACTCGTTGCGCAGCAACAGTGAGGGTCATGGACTCCCACCCGGAAATATCGAGCAGTCCGCGCGTTTTACCCGCGTTGGGGTTGTTGGGGCCCCCAAAGAAAAGCCGGGTGGCGTAAGCGGGGTCCATAATCTGATCCACCGTTCCCCACCCGGACGAGGGACGCTGTTGATAGAGGCCAACAGAATCCCGGTCGCCCCAGCTGATGTTTCGCAAAGACGACTCCTGCATTGCCGTGGTGAGCGCAATCACAATGCCGTAATCAGAGACGCCCATCTCTCGGCCCACATTAACGATGATTTGAGCGTTGGCCCTGCGCTCGTCATTGAGCGGGGTGACGCTTCCCGACACGGGCTGACCGATGGATGATGTAGATTCAGCTTCCTCTGCGCTGTCCTCTTCCTCAGACTCGGCCGGGGTGACCGGAGTGGGGCTGGGTTCAGCCCTCTCAACCGGAGGGCTGGCGACCGGAGTGACCTTCTTCTCTGCAACCGGAGCCTTCGGTGATGGAACTTTGACAGTGATCAGCGCTGGCTGTTCAGCAAGCTCAATGTCGGCGGCGTCAAAAACATCGTGAGGTTCGCTGGCCTCTTGCACCGCTTCTGTTTCGGCAGTGTCCGCGGACAGCACTTGGTCGCTCGATTCGGCTGACGCCGGAATGACGGTGGGAGCTTGGGCCAGTGCGGGCATGATGGCCTCAGCATCGCGCTCCACCACGGGAGAGGTGGAGCCAGGGATGCGAATCATCTGGCCCGCATAGATGGTGCGTGAGTGCGAGAGATTATTGGCAGCTATGAGAGCTTCGGTCGAAATCCCCAGTCGGTCAGCGATGGTGCTAAGAGTTTCGCCGTTTTGGACAAGGTAGGCATTTCCTGCGACCCGAGCGGGGGAACCCGCGGCCTTCTTTGTCGGTTCCGCACTGAGCTTGAGGACCTGGCCTGAGTGAAGGAGAGAGTTCCAGCTCAACCCATTGAGAGTGAGGATGGCCGGAGTGGGGATTCCAAAACTGTCCGCGATCGAAGAAACGGTGTCGCCGTCTTGAACCTCGTAGGTTGCGGGGAGGTCGGGTCGCAGAGTGGAGAGCACCGTGTGAGCGGCAGGAAGGAAAGCGCCCGAAAGTCTTTCCCCAATCCCCGGTCGTTGGTCGTGGGCGTGGTCTCCGCTGGCGCCAGGTTCCGCGGCAGTCGTTGAGTGCTGGACTAACCCAGGGGATATGACAGCACTGGTTGCCAGTGTTCCGGTCATGACAAAGGGGAGCGCTCCCATCAGTCCTCGCGAGAGCGCACCGGGTGTTGCATCACAGGGCTCGAACGTGTCAACCCGAGGTGACAGACCTCGAAACACTGAGTGCTCGAGAGTGTCCTCCGCGGGCTCAGTGCTAAGGGGGGTCTGGTCCTGGTTGCTCATACCTTCCATCGTTTCGTGGCATGGCGTTGATGCCCGTAGCGACGCTCCGCATCTCAACGCTGTCACAGGATGATACCTGCGTCAATCACTGAGGCCTATGTTACTCCAGTTAATCTGTCCGTAACATTAGCTTCGGCGAATCGCCAGCTAAACCCCTGGTGGCGGAGGATGAATCCGTGGGAACCTTGTGGACGTGACACAACGAGCCGACCTAACCTGGCTGAGCGTTCCCGAAGTCTGTGAGCGTCTCTCACTCACTCCGGGGAAAGTGCATCGCCTCGTGGAGGACAGAGCACTCCTGGGCCTGAAAGAGGGCGGCGTCTTTCGCATTCCCGACGTCTTCCTCGACGGGGCAACTGTTATCCCGGATATCAAGGGGACGGCCCTGGTGCTTATCGACGGCGGCTTTTCACCAGAAAGCGCGCTGGACTGGTTAGTGGAACCCCACGATGTGTTGGGAACAAGCCCCATTGAGGCGATCCGCGCCGGGCGAAAAACCGAGGTGCGCCGACTCGCTCAGACCCTCGCGCTCTAGGCGTTGCGCTTCGTCACTGCGTCAGCAAGGCGACGAAGCTCCGACCGTGCGCCCTCGGTGATGCGGGCGTTGTCGAGAGCCTCCATCGCCGTGTCTGCGTAGTGCTGGATCATCTGCTCAACCTCATCGAGTGCTCCCGCGTCACGGAGGGTCGATTGCATGACCTCAATTTGCTCGGGGTTCAAGGTCCGATCCCCCAAGAGTTCATTGAACACTCCTTTGGCGCTTGTGGGCATGGAAGCCTCGGCTAGGGCAACGAGAACTGTGCGCTTGCCTTCTCGCAAGTCATCTCCGGCCGGCTTCCCCGTCACTTCGGAGTCTCCGAAGACGCCGAGGACGTCGTCCCGCAGTTGAAACGCAATTCCGAGGGGTAACCCAAAGGACGAGAGATCACTCAGATGCTCTGCGCTCGCCCCAGCGAGAGAGGCTCCGATCAGCAGCGGCGCTTCCATGCTGTATTTGGCCGACTTATAGGTCACTACTCGAAGAGCTCTTTCGAGTCGTTCGTTCTCTCCGTGATGGAACCAGGCGGCTTCCTCATGGATGTCGAGATACTGGCCTAGCGTGACCTCTTGTCGCATCGTGGAAAACTGCGCTCTGGTCGACGCGATAACGGCTGCTGGAAGATCCGCGAGTGCCTCTGAGATGAGGTCGTCACTCCAGGCCAACAAGAGGTCGCCGAGGAGGAGAGCCGTCGAGGCCCCGAAATGTTCAGCAGTTCCTGAATAGGAGCGATCTCGGTGAATTCTTTCGAATGCTTTATGAGCAGCGGGAAGTCCGCGACGAGTGTCGGAATTGTCCATGATGTCGTCGTGGACGAGCGCGGCGGCGTGGAAAACCTCGAGAGCCGTGGCAAGAGAAATGACCGGAGAGACATCCTCCAGAGTTTCCAAACCGCCTAGAGGGTCGCCCTCAGAGTCCTGGTCAATCGCGCGCCAGCCCCAATAGCAAAACCGTGCACGAAATCGCTTGCCACTGCGCAGCATGCTGTTCGCGTAAGCGAGGATGTGCTCCAGGTCGGGGGAGATCGCATCCATCTCCTCGGAGCGAGCTTCGAGGAACGAGGTGATGCGGGAGTCGACTACATCGACAAGTTTGATCTGCGCTGACACGCACCTAGCCTATCCTCAGGAAATCTGCGTACACTCTGTAGAAAATCAACCACTCATGTGGGGAGGACACTATGCCACTTTCTGAACACGAGCAGCGCCTGCTCGAGGAAATGGAGCGCAACCTCTACAAGAACGAAGCCGATGTGATGAGCACCGCTGACTTCCGCAGGGCGCCCAACTACACCGCGATTGCGGTCGGAGTTCTGATGGGTCTTGTCGGCCTTGTCACGATGGTCGTCGGGGTTTCTCTGGACATCACGCTAATCGGCGTCATCGGATTTGGAGTTCTATTCGCCGGAGTGATGGTCGCCGTCGCAATTCCGGGTGCCCCGTCGGATGGCGCTCAAGCACCAAGGCCCAGTGCGCCTCGCGCCACGAGCCCCGCAGGCTCCTCCTCCTTCATGGATCGCCTCAATGACCGTTGGGAGCGCAGGGAGCGCGGCGAAGGCCTCTAGCCCCCCGAGTGGAGCGCTAGCCCAAACTCACGTCACACCAGAAACCGGCCCTTCGGGGCCGGTTTTTTGTTGCGCTTGCCTGGATTTCCGGGGTTTTTGGGGCGTGGAGCGGACTTGCGCAACGCGGGGAAGAAAAGTGTCCGAAGTGGTTGTATTTGGAGCAAAGTGGAGTAAAGTGGTGAATACCTTCTAGTGGCCGGACGAGAAAGGGGAGCGCCATGTTCTTGGGTACACACGCCCCCAAACTCGATGACAAAGGCCGAGTCATCCTTCCCGCACGATTCCGCGAGGAGCTCGCCAACGGTTTAGTTCTCACCCGAGGCCAAGAGAGATGAATCAATGTCTTCAC
>JAQBZV010000012.1 GCA_027728145.1 Actinomycetota bacterium
ATATCCGGGCACCGAAGAATCCAACACAATGAGGCGTAAATCGCCGAGCATGATGACCCGGTCTCGGGTGTCCGTTGTGGGCTCTTCGCGCCACAGAATTTCAGAAAATGGCTCCCGCTCATCGTGATTACCCATCACCCAGACCAGTTCCGCACCAAGCTTCTGCGCCCACGGCTCCACCAGGTCCCGCAAGCGCACATAAGCATCCGCCTCGGCCCGATCGGCTAAGTCGCCCGTGAAGATGAGAGCCTCAACGGGCAGCTCGCTGGCCACGACCCGCTCCATCAGCGCTCGCAGAGGCGTATCGGAATCCACCTGGTCATATAGCTGTCGGCCAGAGCCCAAAAAGTGGGTGTCGCTCAGATGGAGCACCAGGTGGTCAGCGGGGGGATGCTGACTGAATGCGGTCATGGCTGGTCCTGGCTTCGGAGTGTGGTGCTCTCCAGGGTACCCCTGGAATGACCAACGAGAGCTCTGCCGGTTCCGTCAGCACTATCGCACCGCATTCTCGATAGATTCGCCAGCACCCAGCCGAGTGCGCGTCGTGCCAGGAGGCGGGAACAATTCCGACATGGCGCCCGAGCGCCGCCGCGTGATATCCCACACTGATAGCCCCTGAGCGGTATTCCGCTTGCACCACCACGGTCCCCTCGGCCAGTGCGGCGATGATGCGGTTTCGCCCGAGAAACCCTTGGGTGCTCGGCTCGACCGTGTGGGGGCTCTCCGAGATCAGCGCTCCGCGCTGGCACACCCGCTGAAACAGCGACGCGTTCTCCGGCGGATGGAGAGTGTCAAGACCTCCGGCGAGCACCGCCAGACTGATTCCTCCACGGTGGACTGCTCGGCGATGAGCATCCGTGGCAACACCCCGGCTCCCCCCGGATATAACCGTCACACCGCGCTCGAGCGCCACATCGGCTAGAGCAAGGGCTGCTTGGCGTCCCGCTCGAGTGGGCACATGGTTTCCCACCAGTGCCACACCCTGGGTATGGCTACTGTGCTGCATGCTTCCCATCACCCACAGCGTGGAGGGGGCATACTCTCCCAAGTCCTCTAATCGGGCCGGCCACCAGGGGTGGCCAGCACTGATAGCTACAGTGTCTCGTTCCCGTTGCAGAGCGAGCGAGAGCTCCAGTCGTTCCGGGCGATACGCTCTGCGATAGCCCGCCAGGGTCTCCAAGGCAGGGCTGAGACCATTGAGGCGTTTCTCCAGCAGGAGTGCGACTTGTCGAAGGCTCTGCTTTCCCACAACCTCAGCCAGGGCCTGCTCAGGGCCCACGGTCTCTTGCAGGTGCCACGCGAGGGGATCGGCCGGCTTCGCGATCAACCCCCATGCGGTTCGTGCTCGGAGTTCCTGGGCATCCATGGACGCAGACTCTCACCCCACAACCCGAGGCCCACCGCTTTCTTCCCGCGGGGGCGCGAGCCCGCAGAATTGTGACCGTGTGGACAGCTATTCGTCGAGAGCGAGTTCTCGGGGCAATTTGAGGTCTTTGTTGCCGAGCTCCTCGACGTTCACGTCCTTGAAGGTCAGCACTGTCACCGAGCTCACAAATCGATCGGAGCGGTAAATGTCCCACACCCACACGTCGTTGAGAGTCAGCTCGAAATAGAAATCGTTCCCGCGTTCGCGAACCTCGCGGGTGACGTCATTCGCGAGATAAAACCTGCGCTCGGTCTCCACGACGTAGCGGAACTGGGACACGATGTCGCGGTACTCGCGATACAGGGCAAGCTCTGCCTCGCGGTCGTAGTCATCGAAGTCGTCGGGTTCCATTGCTGTTGAGTCTAAAGGGGAAAGGGAAACTCGCTACTTCTGTATCCACGAAGCTCTATGCAACGGAGTGATCCCGTGCTCTGCGATGGCATCCAGATGACCTCTCGAGCCATACCCCTTGTTGCTGGCGAAGCCATACTGCGGGTAAGCCTCGTGGTGAGCAATCATCGCGGTGTCGCGATGCACCTTCGCGAGAACTGAGGCAGCAGCGACCGAAACACAGTCTCGGTCGGCTTTCGCCCTGGTCACCACTTTCAGGGGATGCGGAAGGTGAGGCGTGACAAAGTCATGAGTTCCATCGAGCAGCAAGACCGCATGCCCCACGGCTACACCCTGGTGTGCCAGTGCGAGAAGCCCCTGCACCACTGCGAGCGCCAGCGCTGTCTGGATGCCGTGCTCGTCAATAACCTCCGCGGGGGATTCTCCGAGTGCATAGTGGGGAAATACCTCTCGGCACGCCTCAGCCAGGGGACCGCGACGTTTCTCGGTGACCGCTTTGGAGTCATACAAGCCCTCGGGCCAGCTCTGAATCTTGGGTGTCCAGACGACAAGCCCTGCGACAACGGGACCCGCAAGCGGGCCACGACCCACCTCGTCACACCCAATGACGCTGGTGAAGCCCTGGGCCACCAGTTGATGCTCCATCTCGAGCGTTGGCTCTACTCGAGGGATGGCAGGACCTCGTCCACACTCACCCCAAGAAACGACTCGGAGTAATTCGAGAGCCACATCCACCGCTCCTGTGGCCAGGAAATCACGATGGCCCGTCCCACCACGTTCTCCAGCGGAACAAAACCCCCGCCAGGCTTGTCCATGTTGCGTCTGGAGTCCGCGGAGTTGTAACGGTTATCCCCCATCACCCACACAGCACCCTCGGGAACCACGACCTCAAAATCGTTGGAACTCACTTTGGTGACGCCCTCGGGAAGGGACACATAAGGCTCCGCCACCGGGTTGCCGTTGATGCTCATGGCACCCAGCTCATCGCAACAGACCACGGTGTCACCGGGAAGCCCAATCAACCTCTTCACCAGGTGCTCGTTGTCGTCGGGGCCGGAGAGTCCCACAAAAACAGAAAGACCATCCACAAGTCGGGTCAGAGGGTCGTTTTCGCTCACCCCGCTTTGAATCAACAACCACCCTCCGGGGTCAACGAAGACGATGACGTCTCCCCGGCTCAGCTCGAGAGGACCGCCGTGAAGCTGAGACACGATGATCCGGTCATCCCGGATCAGGGTCTGCTCCATAGAGTCGGTGGGAATAAAGAACGACCGGATCAGGAAAGTCTTGATCAGGAAGGACACCACGAGGGCGGCGACCACAATGATGACGGCATCCCGAAGGAACACCCCAAGCATGCGCCCCACAGAGCGCTTGTGATCAGCCACGAGCCTTGACCTGGTGCACCCTCAGTACCGCCCCCTCGTCACCGACAACGCTTGCCAGTGTAGGCGGAGGGCCTCAGAGAAGTGCTTAGGATTCGCGCTTCTCGCGAATCTTTGCCTTCTTGCCGCGCAGGGAGCGCAAGTAGTAGAGCTTCGCGCGACGCACATCACCGCGGGAGACAACCTCAATGTGGTCGATGACTGGGGAGTGCAGCGGGAACGTGCGCTCCACGCCGACCTGGAAGCTAATCTTGCGCACGATGAAGGTCTCGGTCACACCGTGACCGGAGCGCGCAATCACGACACCCTGGAAGACCTGAATACGCGAGCGGTTACCCTCGACAATGTTCACGTGAACTTTGAGGGTGTCTCCGGGGCGAAAGTCGGGGATGTCGGACTTGAGGGAGGCTTGGTCAATGAAATCAAGCTTTTGCATGATGGTGTCACTCTCTGCGCTGACCACAGGCTCACGCGCACTAAGGCTGGAGCTGTGCCTTCCACCGGATGGTGGTGCGCTACTCCCCTGTGGCAGAGGCGCACTGAGGCACAAGCGCTAAGTCTGCCACAAAAACCACTTACTCTCCACTGGGGAGGCTCTAGGATTATGCTCACGTGGAGAGAACCAGGAGTCTCACATGACTGGGCCCACAACGTCGCTGGCCGACAGCATCGAATTGCGCACCATTCCGGTGCAGCGCCGGAGCGCCGACCGCATGAACGCGCTCCTGGACGCCGCCGCCGTTCTCATTGATGAAGAAGGCATTGACGGGGTCACCACCACCGCAGTGGCCTATCGCTCCCGCTCCTCCGTGGGGGTGCTCTATCGCTACTTTCCCAACATTGACTCGCTCCTGAAAGCGCTCGCACAGCGCAACATGCAGCGCTACCTCGAAATGGTGGCGGAGGGTTCCGATCGAACCCCCGATATCCCCTGGTCCTCGTGGGATAACACCCTTGACTCCTATGTGCACATGTTCCGTCATGAGCCCGGCTTCCGAGGATTGCGCTTTGGCGACATCATCTCGGATCGTTTCTTAGACCCAGAGGTCTCCAACAACAGCGTGATTGCTCGCGCTTTTGCGGAGCAGGTCGGGGAAACCCACAGCATTCCCGTCACCAAGGACATGCTGTTTCACCTCGAGGTGGGGGTGACCATGGGCTCGGCCATCATCCACCGAGCTTTCATGAATGATCCCAAGGGTGACAAGCGCTTCATTGAGCACGCCCGAGAGTACCTGGGACAGTACCTGCGCACCTACGTCCCGATCTCAACTCCGTGATTCCCCGACACTCGCCGGGGACGCTGGATCAGATGCGGCCCGCCGGGGCTTTTGTTGCCTCCGTGCTCACTCAGGTGTCCCGGGCAGCAACACCGGGAACCAACCTTCTGGAGCTCGACGCCCTCGCGCACGATCTCATTCGTGAGGCGGGAGCAACGTCGTGCTACATCGACTACCACCCCTCCTTTGGCGGGTCACCCTTTGGCAAAGTCATCTGCACCTCCGTCAATGACGCAGCACTGCACGGACTCCCCCACGACTACCGCCTCGCCAACGGCGACCTGCTCTCTCTCGACTTTGCGGTGAGCCTTCAAGGCTGGGTCGCCGACTCAGCGCTGAGCATGATCGTCGGAGGCCAGGGCAGTGCAGCAGACCAGCGCCTGATTGACACCTGCGAAGAAGCTTTGGTCGCCGGTATTGCCCATGCACAGCCCGGGAATCGCCTGGGTGATATCTCCGCGGCCATTGGTGAGGTGTCCCGGGCCGCTGGATACAGCGTCAATACCGACTTCGGTGGACACGGTGTGGGACGAACCATGCACGAAGACCCCTCAATCCCCAACGACGGGCGACCAGGGAGCGGCCCCGCGCTGAAGCCCGGGATGGTCTTCGCCATTGAACCGTGGCTGATGCACAGCACCGACGAGATTTACACCGCGGATGATGGTTGGACACTCAGAAGCGCTGATGGATCCCGCTCAGCCCACGTCGAACACACGGTGGCCATCACCAAGAATGGCCCCCTGGTTCTTACCCAGCGTTCCTAATCCTCCAGCAAATCAGGTCGAACCTGCCGAGTCCGCTCCAGGGCTTGCTCCTCACGCCACACCCGGATCGCATCATGGTTGCCACTGAGCAACACCTCGGGGACGTCTAGACCTCGCCAGGTGCGGGGTTTTGTGTAGGAGGGATACTCCAGGAGACCCTTCTCATGGCTTTCCTCCACCAGAGATTCCGGGTTCCCCATGAACCCGGGCAGCAGACGCACCGTCGCCTCAATCATCGCCAGTGCTGCGACTTCGCCACCGTTCAGGACATAGTCCCCGACGCTTACCTCCAGAACGCGGTGCGTGGTGCGATAGTGCTCCACCACCCTCTGGTCGATCCCCTCGTATCGCCCACACGCAAAAACCAGGTGGGGTGCCTGTGAAAACTCGACCGCAAGACTCTGACTGAAGAGCTGACCGGCAGGGCTCGGCACGACAAGCCAGGAATCCTCCTGGAGAATGCCATCCAGCATCGTCCCCCACGGCTCCGGGCTCATCACCATTCCCGCACCCCCGCCATAGGGGGTGTCATCGACACTCTTGTGAACATCGGTGGTGGCGTCGCGCAAATCGTGAACCGTGACATCCACCAGTTTGCTCTTCGCGGCTTTACCCAGCAGCGAGAGCTCCAGCACGTCAAAATAGCCGGGGAAAATACTGACGATGTCTATTTTCATGACTCGTCCGGAATACTCTCGAAGAGGCCTCCCGGTGGGGTGATCTCCACCACACCGGCCTCGATGTTGACCTCGGGAACAAAGGCCTTCACAAACGGCAACAACACCTCAGAGTCTCCGGTTGTGACCACGAGGAGGTCTTGGGCGGGGAAGTGCTCCACCCGAGCAACCTCACCCACCGTGGTACCGTCTCGAACGACTCGCAACCCGACCAGCTCATGATCGAACCAGGCGTCACTCTCGGTGGGCCTGGTGGAGGGATCGTGCTCGACCCACAAAATTGCTTTCACCAGAGACTCTGCGGCATCGCGGTCCTCGACGCCGTCGAAGAACGCGACCGGTGATGCGTTCACCTCGCGAATACTGGTGAGGGTAATTTTCTTGCCAAACCAGAGTGAGTCTTCAGGGACCTGGAGAGTGAACTGGTTCCCGGGGGCAAAACGAAGCTCCGGGTCATCCGTGTAGACCTCGAGCTTGAGCCCTCCTTTGAGACCGTGGGCCTTCACCAAACGGGCAACCCTCAACTCCACCCGCTCCGGCTTGGGTGCCGAGGGCTTGGAGGACTCAGACATTAGGAGTCTGTGTCGACGACGTCGACCCGGACCTTACGGCCCCCGGCCAACGCGTTGATGATGGTGCGCAACGCCTTTGCTGTGCGGCCTTGACGGCCGATCACGCGACCCAAATCGTCCGGGTGAACACGGACCTCGATCAGTTCTCCACGGGGAGTGTCGACAACGCTCACGCTGACCTCGTCCGGGTTATCAACGATTTCCCGGACGAGGTGATTCAGCGCGCGATCCAACATTGCTACTTGGTCTCCTCAGCGGGAGCCTCTTCAGCAGGAGCTTCTTCAGAAGGAGTCTCTTCGGCGGCAGGAGCCTCCTCAGCAGGAGCCTCCTCAGCAGGGGTCTCTTCCGCGGCAGGTGCTTCCTCAACGGGAGCGTCTTCAGCGGCAGGAGCCTCTTCAGCAGGAGCAGCGGCTTCTGCGGGTGCCTCAGCTGCTACCTCGGCAGCAGGTGCTTCAGCTGGGGCTTCAGCAGGGGTCTCCGCGGGTGCCTCAGCTGCGGGTGCGTCGGCTGGAGCATCGACTGGCGCCTCTGCGGCTTCCTCAGCTTTGGGCGCTGCCTCAACGGGCTTCTCTGCCTTCGGGCGAAGAACAGGCTTCTTTTTGGTGTCAGCCTGGAACTCGGGCTTGGGCTCGGCAAACTTGACGGTGCTCTTCGCACCCTTCTCGCCCTTGAACTGGCCCCAGTCGCCGGTCAGCTTGAGCAGTGCGGTGACCTGCTCGGTGGGCTGAGCGCCCACGCCGAGCCAGTACTGAGCGCGCTCAGAGTTGACCTCGATGACCGAGGGGTCCTCGGTCGGGTGATACTTGCCAATTTCCTCAATGACGCGACCATCACGCTTGGTGCGTGAGTCAGCGACAACGATGCGGTAGTACGGGGCACGGATTTTTCCCATGCGCTTCAAACGAATTTTTACAGCCACGTTTCTCCAAGTAGATGAGTAGTCATAACAGCCGACGATTACGTGGGGACACAATCGACAGGACGTCTAAGGGGGAGCTCAAGCGCCAGATAGAGGGTCGGACGAAGTGCTCGAGTGCTTATTCTGTCAGATTTTCCGCCCGTGGGAAGACCACAGTGCTCCCTGGACCTATTCAGCACCCGAACTGGGCAGACCAAAGCTCGACCCCGACCCACCCGAGACGCTTTTGCCCAGGGCTTCCTCGGCACGCTTGGCCGGGTTTCCTGAGCGCGAGGCGGACTTCTTTTTGGTGTTTTTCTTCTTGCCGCGACCCGCTCCTCCGGGAATGGGGCCCATGCCAGGAATCTGAGGAACGCCGCCCTTGGCCACTGTTTTCATCATTTTTGCGGCCTGATCAAAGCGCTGGACCAGCTGATTCACCTCGGTCACCGTGGTGCCCGAGCCTTTCGCGATCCTCATCCGCCTCGAACCATTCAACAGTTTCGGGGTGAGCCGCTCCTTCGGAGTCATCGACTGAATAATCGCCTCGGTGCGCACCAATTCACCCTCGTCAATGTTGTCAATCTGGTCCTGCATTCCCCTGGCACCGGGCAACATGCTGAGCATTCCACCGAGTGACCCCATTTTTTTGAGCTGCTGAAGCTGGGAGAGAAAATCCTCCAGGGTGAAAGTTTCGGAGCGGAATTTCTCTTCCAGCTCTTTGGCTTCCTCCTCATCGAACGCTTTCTGGGCCTGCTCGATGAGGGTGAGAATGTCTCCCAAATCGAGGATGCGAGACGCCATCCGATCAGGGTGGAAGACCTCAAACTCGTCGATCTTTTCGCCGGTGGAGGCAAACAGGATGGGGCGTCCCGTCACCCCGGTCACACTCAACGCTGCGCCACCCTTGGCGTCACCATCGAGCTTGGTGAGCACCACTCCGGTGAAGTCCACACCCTCCTGGAATGCTTTCGCGGTCTGGACTGCGTCCTGACCGCTCATCGAGTCAATGACGAACAGGACTTCGTCAGGGTTCGTGACCTTGCGGATACTGGACGCTTGCGCCATCAGCTCTTTATCGACACCCAAGCGACCCGCGGTGTCGATGATGACGACATCGTGGGCTTTGTCGTTGGCGTATTTCACGCCCGCTTTCGCGACCGCGACCGGGTCCCCCACACCATCGCCGGGTTCGGGGGCAAAGAACGCGGCCCCCGCATTTTCCGCGACGATGCCCAATTGCGTGACAGCTCCGGGACGCTGCAGGTCACACGCGACCAACACGGGGGTGTGTCCCTGGTCACCGAGCCACTTGGAGAGTTTTCCCGCCAGCGTGGTTTTTCCTGATCCCTGCAGTCCCGCCAACATGATGACGGTGGGGCCAGTTTTGGCAAACGAGAGCCCCCTGGTTTCCCCACCGAGAATGGCGACCAGTTCCTCGTTCACGATGGTCACCACCTGCTGGGCAGGGTTGAGCGCGGTGTTCACATCATCCGATAGCGCTCGCTCGCGCACCTTTGCTGTGAAGTCCTTGACCACATCGAGGGCAACATCAGATTCCAGGAGTGCGCGACGAATGTCGCGCACTGTTCCATCGACATCAGCGGGAGAGAGTTTCCCTTTTTGCCGAAGGGACGAGAACGTGGCTGTTAACCGCTCGGAGAGGGAACCAAAAGCAGCCATGGTCCTCAAGATTAGCCGACAATACTGTGATGCCTCCTATCCTGGAGGCATGCCTCTGGTCCCGTTTGGTTCCCACGAACCCCTCGTCCCCGACACCGCTTTCGTTGCCGAAAACGCAACCCTGGTGGGGCAGGTGACTCTGGGAGCCAACAGTGTGGTGATGTTTGGTGCTGTGCTGAGGGCGGATCGAGATGCCATCCACCTGGGGGCTGGCAGCAACCTGCAAGACAACGTCGTGGTTCACGGCGACCCGGGCTTTCCCGCCCACATCGGAGCGGGCGTGAGCGTCGGGCACGCAGCCACCGTGCACGGCGCCACGATCGAGGATGACTGCCTGATTGGCATGAACGCCACGGTGCTGAACGGCTCCGTGATTGGGCGAGGCTCCCTCGTCGCAGCTGGGTCAGTGGTTCTTGAGGGTGCCACGATCCCGCCGGGATCTCTGGTGGCGGGAGTTCCCGGGAAAGTGCTGCGTCACCTCACCGAGGAGGAACAACACGCGATCCGGCAGAATGCCCTGACCTACCAGGAGCTCGGTAACACCTACCGGGGTGCTTAGTCCTCGACCAAGGATCGTGCGAAGGAAGCCGGGGCAAAACCGGTCATATCCCCAATGCCCTCACCCTGGCCCAGCAGTTTGATGGGTAGCCCAGTTTTCTCCTGGACGCTCAGAACAAACCCACCCTTGGCGCTGCCATCCACCTTCGTCAAGACCAAACCACTCACCCCGGCGTGCTCGAGGAAAGCTTGCGCCTGGACCACACCGTTTTGACCCGTCGTGGCGTCCAACACCAGCAGCACCTCCGACACCGGGGCAACCTTTTCCACGACGCGTCGGATTTTGTTGAGCTCATCCATGAGACCTGATTTGGTGTGGAGGCGGCCAGCGGTATCGATAATGACAATGTCAATACCCTCCTCTTTCGCCTTCGTCACCGCCTGAAAGGCGACGGAGGCGGGGTCTTGACCCTCCGTGGTGGGTCCCACCAGGGGGACGCCAGCCCGTTCAGCCCAGGTGGTCAACTGCTCCACCGCTGCCGCACGAAACGTGTCCGCGGCGGCGATTACCACGCTGCGACCAGCGTTAGTGAGGAACTTGGCAAACTTCCCAATAGTGGTGGTCTTCCCCACACCGTTAACCCCCACCACTATGACCACGGCGGGGCGCTCGGTCAACCGAAGGGTCGGGTCATACTCGGCCAACTGGGCTTCCAGCGAATCCTTCAGGATGGCCTGAACATCATCGGGCTTGGTTGTTCCAATCCGGTCAACCTCTGCTCGAACTGAGGCCATCAGGGCATCGGTGACTTCGGGGCCAAAATCTGCCGACAGGAGAGTGTCCTCGAGGTCCTCCCAGGTCTGCTCGGTGATTTCTGGCTGGGAAACCAGGTTTCGCAGCGCTTTACCGAGCGACCACTTGCCGCTCCCCCACGCCATGACTTAGTCCTCGCCTGCGGGCTCAAACTCGAGCGCGGGCAGGGTTTCTGAGGACTCGGGGCTTTGCTGGGTGGCCAGAGAGTAAATCTCGAGCGAGACAATCCCCACGCTCAGCGCACCCGCACACGCAACGAGAGCCCATCCGATGCGCTGGTTGATTCTCATAGGCCCAGGGTACTCGCCGCTCCTAGGCGGCGGGTGCCTCCGATTCCTTCACTCGTTGACCCACAACAGCGCTCACACCGTCCTTGCGCATCGACACCCCATAGAGCGCATCGGCGATCTCCATGGTGCGCTTTTGGTGGGTGATGATGATCAGCTGAGAGTCCTCACGCAAGGTGTGAATGACCGAGAGAAGGCGACCCAGGTTGGAGTCATCCAACGCCGCTTCGACCTCATCGAGGATATAGAAGGGGCTCGGTCGCGCCTTGAAAATGGCGATTAGGAGCGCCACCGCCGCCAATGACCTCTCCCCACCCGAGAGCAAGGACAAACGCTCGATTTTCTTCCCAGCGGGTTTGACCGCAACATCAATACCGGTGGCCAACATGTCCTCCGGCTCGGTGAGCTTCAGCGAGCCGGTTCCACCCGGGAACAAAATGGGGAAGACCTCATCGAACGCGCGCTGAGTGTCAGCAAAAGCTTCGGCAAAGATGGTGTGCATTGTCTCGTCGAGCTCCGCCATGATGGCTTCCAGGTCAGATCGCGTCTTTTTCAGGTCAGCCAGCTGCTCGGTCAAGAACGCGTGCCGTGACTCCAGTGCTTCAAACTCTTCCAGCGCGAGCGGGTTCACCCGGCCCAGCTGATCCAGCGTCCGCTCTGCCTTGGCGAGCCTCGCCTCCTGATCGCTGCGCACAAATGGCCTGGCCTCAGCCCCATCCTCGGTGCCATCCGGCGGGACCATCTGCTCGGGAGAGTACTCCCGGAGAAGAGCATCCTCCTCCAGACCCAGTTCCTCCAGGGCTCGCTCCAGAAGCGTGGTGCGCTGAAGTTTTTTCTCATACACCTGCATCTCCAGAGAGTGCACCGAGTCGGTAATGGTGGTCAGGCGCTCCCGCACCGAAGCCTCGTTCTCCCGAAGCGCTAGAAGCTCCTGGTGTGAGGCCTGCCGTGCAGCCTCCGCCGCCACCAGGGCCGCCCCCGACTCCTCAACGCTGGCGGCTGCTCCTGCCAGCGCAGCGGGCAGCAAGGCTAGGACCTGCGATGCGCGTTCAGCCTTCTGGACGCGCTCACGGTGTCGAGCTTTTTCGCGCTCCCGCGCACGCTCCTCTTCCTGAACCCTGGCCACCAGAGCTTCAACCTGGTCACCGAGCGCTCCCGCGCGCTGACGCGACGCTTCGAGGGCAATGCGTGCCTCCACTTCTTCGGCAGCGATTGCGTCCACTTGGGCGCGCGCGTCATGACGTTGGGACTCGTCCACACCGGGTCTGGTGGTCTTCTGGTAGGCCTCGAATTCCGCAATGCTTGCCTGGTGTTGGGCTGTGGCTGCGGCAAGAGCCGTTTCGGATTCTGCAAGCGCCTCACCCAGACGAGTAATTTCCTGCTGCGCCGCATCCAGGGAGGCTCGCACCCGGGACACCTGCTCCCCAAACTCTGCTCGTGAGGCATCTGCTTGGCGCAACTGCGCCAGAGCGCTCTTCACAGCCTCAGCGGCCACACCGCGTTTTGCCTGGGCTTGCTCGGCCTCAAAACTGAGTCGTTCGCGCTCGGTGGACACTGATTCAAGAGTCGTCTGGGTTGCATCGCGCTGAGCTG
>JAQBZV010000013.1 GCA_027728145.1 Actinomycetota bacterium
TCGGCTTCGTTCTTGCTGCACCCCTAGACGTTGAAGAGATTAGTTTTGGACTGGGAACAAGCGAGCTACCGCCGTGCCTCACCGATTCCGAAGTCTCTTTTGAATTCGACGTGTCGGAAACAAACGTGACGACCATCTCGGCGGTAGAAGTCACTGGCATTGCAACGCAATGCGATGGCCTTTTTCTGGTTCTAGGCCTGCGAGGCGCAGGTGGCCTACTGCTCGATGAGATTGTGTGGGCGCTGGACACTGCCGCCGGGGCGACCTCAATCACAGCAGTTGCCGATGGCACCACGGGCACGACGACTGTTGTGTCTGGTGTGGCGCGGGTCCTGCCTTCAAGCCAAGTCGACCCCGAGGGCTTAGCTGTGGGGATCGAATCCTCAGATGTGCTCGATGTCTCCCTTGAGATTCTTCCGACGTCCCGCAATGCTCAGGAGTAACGCGGTTGGCAAGCCTGGGGTCCAGCTGGCCCATAGGCTCGGCTCCTCGCTTCGATAGAGCGGCAATCGCCCTTGCGCAGTTTTTCTGGTTTCTCGGATGTCCTCCTTGGGCCGCCTGCGGGAATCGAACCCGCGACCTTCTCATTACGAGTGAGACGCTCTACCAACTGAGCTAAGGCGGCAAACGCCTCTCAGTATAGGCAATTACGCTTTTTCTGCGAGCACCGAGGAAGGGCGGAAATGATTCTGTGTACCTCCACATTCTTCGCAAGGATTCCCCAAGAATCGCCCCTTTCGTCGCTCGTCAGCGAGTAATGTTGATGTCTACGCTTTTCTCATACATCCGCCTGAGGAAAGGACCCTGGGATGACGAAAGCTGTGACGTGCGTGGTGACTGTTGGTCTCTCTGTGGCACTGCTCGCCGGATGTCAAAATGCCAGCACCAGTCCTGGGGTGAGCGAGGCTGGCGACCCGGCCAGCACGAACGAGACTTCCACTACTGGCGAAACATCAGAAGCTGCTGCGCCCACCGCGTTCTCACTCGAGGTCGGGGAGGGGCTCGGAATAGAGGGAGTGTCCCCAGAATTGATCGCCCATCCCGATGGCGGTTACCTCCTCCTGGCAACAGGCCTAAGCCAGAATCTCGTGTATCGATCCGAGGACGGGCTTTCGTTCACCCCTGATCCTGGTATGCGGATCCCCGGAGGAAGCGACTACTCGCTCCTGCAAAAACCTGATGGGACATGGCTGCTCTACTACGTGTCCTTTGATGCACCCACAACACAACTGGCTCAACCCGCGGAGCCCTCGCAACCCGGCCTGCCTCCTCAACCTCCCGCGCCACCCCAACCTATGGACTCCAAGTCCCTGAAAAAGGTTGTCATGGTGTCCTCCTCCACCGACCTGAACTCCTTCCCCGACGGCGTGCCCACCGGTATTCGACAGGATGATCCAGGACCAGCTTGGGGTGTCCCCGATACCTATATCGCCCCTGATGGGACCTATCGCATGATGTGGGTAGATATGCCAGAGGGCGAGCAATGGGAGGTGCTACGCACTGCCACCTCACAAGATGGCATCACCTTCACTCCTGACGAGGGCTACGCCATTACGGATGGTTATGTTGACCCGTTCATGCTGAAGGCAGAGACCGGGGACTGGGTCTTACTACTCTCGACCACACCGGCTGAGCAACGTTTGCCGCAGAAGGTTTACGTTGCAACCTCGACTGATGGTCTCACCTGGGACATCAGCAAGGACCCGTTGCTGGAAGACAACGACCGCAACTACCTCGACCCCTCAGCAGTGGAGACAGCGCCCGGCGAATGGTTAGTGGTAATCAGTACTGCGGACAAGGCCAACGCTATTAGTGGTCCACACGAATATGTCGGGGCAACCCTCCGCCGGTGAACCAACACAACGGATGTCACCTGACGCTATTGAGAACCTGGAGGGGACAATCTCTAAGCATCGCAGGTGAGACCGTCTACAGGCAGCTCTCCGGTAATGAAGTAGTTATCCACCAGGCCATTGATGCAGGGAACCCGCTCGTCATAGGCGAGGTGACCTTCCCCAACCAGCGTCAGAAGAACAGAGTTCTCGAGTTGCTCATTGAGGGACACCGACCAGTTGTAGGGGGTGGCGGGGTCGCCGGTAGTCCCGAGAATGACGACCGGGTTTGCCCCTGTCCCCGACACCGGACCCTTGGTGAGTTTCGGCGGGAAAGGCCAGTTCATGCAGACCAGGTCGCCCTCGCCACTAGGTCGTGCCGTGTAGGGGGCGGCTTCTTTCAGCTGCTCGGCTTGCGCCTCCAACACAGCAGGGTCAGTCTCGACGGGATAGTCCAAACAGTTAATGGCGATGAAAGCCTCCATCGAGTTGTCCTGATAAACCCCGCCCTCCCGGTCGTAATAGAAGTCGACCAGGAACATCGCCGTGTCCGTCTCCCCTTGCGGCAATTCCGTAAACATGCGGGTGAGAAAAGGCCAGCTCGACTGCGAGTACAAGGTGGTCACCATCGCGGTGCGGAGCATCCCGTCATCCACGAGCCGTCCGTCACTATGACGCAGAGGGTTCTCCTCCAGTTCGTCATAAAGGTCAGACACTGCCTGGAGTCGCTGATCGAGGGAACCACCAAACGGGCACGTACCGGTGAGGTCGCACTCCACCAGGTAGGCCTCGAGTGCTTCCTCGAAACCTCGGTATTGGTTCACCACCAAATCGAATTGGCTAGCACCCGGATCGACCGGCCCATCCAAGACGATGCGCCCCACATTCTCGGGAAAGGTGTCGATATAGATCGCGCCAATCAGTGTCCCGTATGAATATCCCAAGTAGTTCAGTTGCTCATCACCAACCAGGTGGCGCAGGAGATCCAAATCCCGGACGGTGGAGAGGGTGTCAACGAATTCCAGGAGAGCGCCCGTATTCGCCTGACACTCTTGGCCGAAGCGAATCGATTCGGCCACGAGCTCCGCATCCCATTCCGGGGTGTCAGGCTCTGCTCCTAGCTCCCCAAAGAAGAAATAGTCCAGGTCGGCATCCGTGGCAGCACACGACACCGGGCTGGAGAAGTTCACCCCGCGAGGATCCCACCCGATGATGTCAAAGGACTCTCGCAATTCTGGAGACACCGCAAAATCAACGCTGTCCAACACAAACTCGTAGCCGCTCGCTCCTGGCCCACCGGGATTCACAAACAGCGAGCCTTGCGCGGTGCCGGTGGCCTCAAATTTGGACAGTGCGAGTTGAACATCCTCCCCAACGCCTGGGTTATCCCAATCCAGTGGCACCACCACCGTCGAACAGAGTGCCCCCGCACCACACTCGGACCACTGAACGTCTTGGGTGAGATAGCTGGCGAGGGGATCGGTGGGGTCAACAGAATCACCCGGGGAAGCCCCCTGGTCGACCGCGCAGCCACCCAGCACCAACACTGAGGACACGGCAAGCGCACGAAAGCGCGTCATACCCGGCCGCTCACCGAGGGGCTGAGCGAAATCAACAATGCCTCCAGGACCAGCAAGGGGGGTGAGTTGTGGGCGATTCTTTCGCGTGCCTCTCGAACAGCATCCAATGCAGCCAGGGTCATCTCCGGAGTAGTGGCCTGTGCTCTGGCGTCGATTGCCGGACCGTGGGAAATATTGATCGGATCGACACCCGCCTGAACCTGAACCATCACCACATCCCGCAGGACCGACATCACATCCACCATGATCCGATCAATCGCATCACGAAGAGTTCGTGTTTTCCGACGCTTTTGGTCGTCTTCCAAAGTCTTGACTTGGGAACGAAGAGCGGCGGGCACCGCTCCACCGGGACCCACGCCCAAGGAGATCAGGAGAGCATCGCGCTCCTCCTGGTCGGTGCGCTCGCCCAAGGCTGTTGCATCCTCACCGGCTATCTCCAAAAGTTTTGCCGCGACCCCGACCGCTCCAGAGACCGTGGTGACACCGAGGACGAGGTCAATCGAGGTCTCACGACGAAGGCGGGCTGCGTCATCTGTCGCAAGCCGGGTTGCCATGCCGATGTGACTCTGCGCTTCGGTGGCCGCTCGCAAAGCGAGGTCGGGATCAATACCCTCACGCTTCGCGATCAACGCCGCAACATCCGAAGCTCCGGGAACCTGCAACACCACGCTTCTGGTGCGGGACCTAATGGTTGGCAACACGTCGGCGGTCGAGGGAGCACACAGAATCCAGACGGTCTGCGGTGGCGGCTCTTCCAGGGCTTTCAGCAACACGTTGGAGGTTCGCTCCGTCATCCGATCGGCATCCTCAATCACGACTACCCGATAGTTCGAGGCAGAAGGAGAAAAATAGGAGAAGGCAACCAGAGCCCTCACCTCCTCGATCGTGATGGTCACCTTGTTCGTGGAGAGGACCGACACATCGGGGTGGGCACCCGCGATAACTTGACGCCACGCTGACTCCTCGGAGCCTGCTCCGACCAGCTCGGCGGCAAACGCATGAGCCAGTGTTGAGCGTCCAGAACCCGGTGGCCCGGTAATCAACCAGGCATGGGTCATCGCGTGAGAATCAGGAGTGGCCGCGGCTTTCATCTGGGCGATTGCGGCGTCTTGGCCGACCAAGTCATCCCAGAGCGTCATGCGCTAAGGCTACCCAAGGAGGTCTGACACCCGGGTGATGATGACCTGGTGGATCTCCTCAATGGGTGATTCTCCGTTCACCACGAGGAAGCGCTCAGGCTCCGCCTCAGCAAGCGCGAGGTAACTCTCGCGAACACGGGTGTGGAAGTCCTCGGCTTCTGCTTCAAGACGGTCATAATCCCGATCCTCCGCGGCCTGACGGGCTTTCGCCACTGAGGCCGGCACATCTAGAAGCACCGTGAGGTCTGGCATAAGGCGCTCTGTCCCCCAGAGCGAGAGCTCGCGAACCTCATCTGGGTCGAGAACCCGACCTGCCCCCTGGTAGGCGACCGAGGAATCGAGGTAGCGATCTTGGACCACAATGTCGCCCCGCTCGAGAGCGGGTCTCACCAGAGTGTGGATGTGGTGAGACCGATCCGCTGCATAGAGCAGTGCCTCCGCACGAGGCGCAATGAAACCTTTGCGGTGCATCACAAGGTTGCGAAGCTCGACCCCCAAATCGGTGCCACCGGGTTCCCTCGTCAATACCACGGTCTGACCTCGGGACTCAAGCCAGGCCACAAGTCGGTTGATTTGGGTGGTCTTTCCCGACCCATCTCCACCCTCAAACGTGAGGAAAATGCCAGCCATGTCTAGTCCTCGTCTCGGATCTGAACGGTCTTGGGTTTCTGTGAGGAAGGGTTACCGGTTTTGGACGGAGCCGCCTTCTTCTTCGTCACTGTCTTCGTGGGAGTTTTCTTGGCTGCCGCTTTTTTCTTTGCAGGAGCTTTCTTCTTGACTGTCTTCTTCGGAGCTGGCCCCTTAGCCCGCTTATCGGCGATCAGCTGAACAGCGGCCTCAAACTCCAGAGTATCCAGGGGCATGCCCCGGGGAACAGTGGCGTTAATGTCCCCATCAGTGACATAGGGACCAAAGCGGCCGTCCTTCAGCAGAATTGGTTTGCCGCTGACTGGATCAGCGTCAAAAGTCTTAAGGGCCGAGGCTTGACGCCGACCGCCGTATTTGGGCTCGGCAAAACGCTGAAGCGCCCCTGCCACATCAATCTCGAAGATCTTCTCTTCGCTATCCAAGGACCGGGTGTCAGTTCCCTTCTTGAGATACGGGCCGTAACGACCGTTTGAGGAGGTGATCATCTCGCCAGACTCAGGATCCACCCCCACCTCTCGGGGAAGTGCCAACAGTCGAAGCGCGGTGTCTAAGTCAACGGTCTCGATCTCCATCGACTGAAAGAGCGATGCTGTCTTCGGTTTGGGAGCAGCCACCTTCTTCTTTTTCGGAGCATCCTCCGCGGGAGCCTCAGGCTCGGGCAAAACCTCCGTGACATAGGGTCCAAAGCGGCCTTTTTTGGCCACGATCTCGAGCCCAGTAGCGGGGTCGACCCCCAGCACTCGGTCCACCACGGGAGGCTCGTCAGCGATTTGCTGAGCCTTCTCCGGGGTCAACTCATCCGGGGCGAGCTCGAGTGGCAGGTTGATGTTCTTGACCTCACCGGTGTCGGGGTCGGTCACCTCCAAGAAGGGACCATACTTTCCGACCCGAAGGTTAATGGTGGGACTTATTTCCAGGGTGTTGAGAGCCCTTGCGTCAATCTCTTCGGTGGCGGCAATGGCCACGTCTTTAAGCCCGCGGTGCTCGCCATCGCCAAAGTAGAACTTGTGGAGCCACTCGCTGCGCTTGTATTCACCTCGCGCAATCCGGTCGAGGTCCTCCTCCAGTTGCGCCGTGAAGTCGTAGTCCACCAGGTCTGAAAAACGCTCCTGCAGCAGGCGCGTGACGGGGAAGGCAATCCACTGGGGAACCAGCGCGGTTCCGCGTCGAATCACATAGTCGCGGTCGATGATCACCTGAATAATCGACGCGTAGGTCGAGGGGCGACCAATCCCTTTCTCTTCCAGCGCTTTGACCAGGCTGGCTTCGGTATATCGCGCGGGAGGCTGCGTGTTGTGGGTTTTGGCCTCCACCTCAGAAATCGTGATCGCATCCCCGACAGTGAGCGGGGGCAAAATTGCGTCGGCCTCTTTCTCTCCCTCTGCGCTCTCGTCGTCCTTGCTCTCCTGGTAAGCCTGGAGGAACCCGCGCTCGCTCAAGATTGTTCCCGACGCACTCAGTGTGGCTTTCTGGAAGCTGGCGCCCTCCATCGCGGGAAGAGGCCCTGCCTCAATCGTGATGGAGACGGTTTCACCCTTAGCGTCCACCATTTGGCTGGCCACTGTTCTCTTCCAAATCAGGTCATAGAGCTTCAGCTCATCAGAGCGCAACACAGAAGCCAGATCGCTCGGGGAGGCAAAGGTATCTCCGGCCGGGCGAACCGCCTCGTGAGCTTCCTGAGAGTTCTTGGATTTGCCCTTGTAAAGGCGCGGTTCACTTGGAACAGAGCCCGCGCCATAGAGAGACTGGGCTGCAGCGCGAGCTGCCGTGATCGCCTGCGAGGACAGCGAGACCGAGTCGGTACGCATATAGGTAATGTGACCGTTTTCGTAGAGACCCTGGGCGATACTCATTGTTTGCGACGCCGAGTAGCGAAGCTTGCGCCCCGCCTCCTGCTGAAGCGTTGACGTGGTGAAAGGTGCTGCAGGACGCCTGGTGTAGGGCTTGGGCTCCACCTTAGTCACCACGGGTGACGCGTCGGGTGACTCCAGAACACTCGCTACGGCATGGGCTTCTTCTTCACCCAGCAACACAGCATCGCCCTCAAGCTGACCCATGTCGGAAAAGTCCCGCCCACTGGCAACCCGTCGGTCATCCAGTCGGGTCAAGCTGACCGAGAAGCTCTCCCCGGAGGACTTGCTTCCCTTCGCGTCAATGTCGGAATAGGTTGCCGACACGAACGCACGACGCTCAAGTTCACGGTCGACAATCAGTTTGAGAGCCGGTGATTGCACGCGACCCGCAGACTTTGCGCCGCTGACCCGACGCCATAACACCGGAGACACTTCGAAACCGTAGAGTCGGTCGAGAATTCGACGAGTTTCTTGGGCGTCCACAAGGTCAACATCCAGATCTCTCGTGGAATCCGACGCCTTCTGAATGCTCTCCTGGGTGATTTCGTGAAAGACCATGCGGCGAACCGGAACCTTAGGCTTCAGAACCTCGAGCAGGTGCCACGCGATGGCTTCCCCCTCACGGTCCTCATCTGTGGCGAGCAGGATTTCCGAAGCGTTCTTGGCAGCGCGTTTCAGGTCTGCCACCGTTTTCTTGCCGCGATCGGTGGTGACATAGAAGGGCTCAAAGTCATTGTCGATGTCAATCGCAAATTTGCCCGCCGGGCTCTTCTTTACTTCGGGTGGCAAATCACGCGGGTGCGCGAGGTCACGGACGTGTCCCACCGACGCCATCACTTCGTAGTCATCGCCCAAGTACTTACCAATGGTTTTTGCCTTGGCAGGGGACTCGACAATGACGAGCTTCTTAGTGGTGGCCACGCTTCTCCTTGCACCCACGCTCAAACCCCCTGGTTCCAGAGGACAAGAACTGCGTTTCCCATAAGAGGGAAAATCTCAACGGGGCTCACGATACACAACAATTTATTTCTCGCCACCATCCACGACTCCAGCCCGAGCTGTGGCGATGACGGAATGCAGACCGGAGGTTCGACGTCCCTGCACCACCACGGAGTCCTCAAACTCCTTACACAGAACCATCTCCACACCTGCTTTCTGGAGGATTTCCCGAGCCATCGAACAGGGCTCCCCCGCGATAACTCCCCGGGAAACATCCGCGGCTCCCAACGCCGCAGAATCCACGGCGCTCGCTACTTGGTGGCGAAGAATGACCCCTGTTCCGACCCCTAGTGCCACGCTTCCGAGAATCACCACAGCGAAGGCTGCTCCGGCGAGCGCAACCGTGGCGCTACCCCTCTGGTCCATCACCACTCGACCCCTCCGGGTTCAGGGCACACGATCGAGACCGCAACACGAGGGGATCAAGAGCCCAGAGCCCGCGGTCAAATACGTGTTCGGCTTCCACGCAGAGCACTGAACCGTCTCGGATGACGCCCTCGAGCTGGCCGCCGAGCGATACGTAGCGGGCCTGGAGGGCAACCTGGTCATCAAGACGCATCTGCGTCACCCCTGCCTGCATACCCAGGATGGCGACACCCATCACCGCGGTGAGGATCGGAAGCCCGATCATCATTTCCGCGGTGATGGCGCCTCGCTCACCCGGTGAAGGTGAGTGCACTGCGCACCAAATCCGTCAGTATTTGGCGCACCTCGTCGCTACGCATAATGACGACGAGCAGACCGGCGAACCCCACTGCCGCCATGGTGGCAATCGCATACTCGGCCGTTGCCGCTCCCTCGTCGTCTTCCAGACGCAGAGTCCCTGTGATCATGATGTCTCCCTCGTTCTCTGTGGTGACCGGGTGGCCACCGCCGACACTGTGGCAGGGGGAAGCGCTGCTGGCTTACCTCATCCGGTGTGGAGCGAAACTCTCTGGCTACCGAGGCCTGGGGACATCAGAGAACGAGACCTTGGTTTCCTATTCCCCACGCCAGGGGAACCACCGCAATAAGAAGGAATGCCGGGAGCACCAGCAGCCCCAGAGGAAGGACAAGGTGAACCGACAGCGTGCCCACCGCCCGGGTTGCCTCGGTGCTCTCGACATCCCTCACATGATTCAGGTGGGCCCTGGCAAGCGACGCCAGTGGCACCCCCGCCCGCATCGACAATGCAATCAAATCCTCCAGAGTTTCCCCACCCTCGGTGCCAAGGGTGTAGTCAGCCATCACCCGGTCCACCTCCAAGAGTGAACGCCTTGGACTGAGTCCTCCCCCCACCGCAATCAAGAAAAGGTCAATCCGGGGGGAGGGAGGTTTTCTCTCCTGAAAAACCCGGGTGACCATGATCCGCATCCACCACCAGGCAAGCCCCAAACAGATCAGGCCACCACCGAGAGAGAGGAGCCCCGGTGTTGTGAGGAAAAGAAATGACAGGGTGTCCACTCCCCCGAGCGCTCCGCCCACCAGAGCGAGCAGAGGCAAGAGCCCCACAAGACGCAGCGTTGCCTGCGGCCCCGCCAGCTCAGCCTCCACGTGCCTCGCGGTGCGCTCCTGGTCTCGCATTCCCTGGGCGAGCGATGCGAGGGCAGCACCCAGCGGAGCTCCTGAGACCCGTGCCACTTCCCACACTGCCCCCACGGTTCTCCATCCACTGGACTGAGCTCTGGTGACCGAGTCAATCGCTTGGGCAAGAACCTCACCGCCGGACCTACGGTGCCAGATCTGGCCCGGAACGCTGGCCGGTCCCCTCATCAGGGCAACCTCCTCCCACGCCCGATCGGGTGTGAGCCCTGCGCCGAGGAGAACCGCGAGCTCGGCAAGCGCCGACGGAGGTTCCTCCGGCACGACCGGCTTAGGCCTCCACCATCTCCTGCTCAAGGGTTAGCTCACCCCCCGGGCTGAGCCGTGGGGTTCCCACACTGAGGCGCCGTGATCCACCCTGCGCCCTATCCACGTGAATGACACGGTGAATAGCGCCCATCACCTGAGAGGCAAGAACTCGGGGCGTCATGCCGGCAAGCGCGCCCAGTCCCTCCAGGCGGGCAGGAACATCCTCGAGCGACGAGGCGTGCAGGGTGGCACCGCCGCCTGGATGGCCCGTGTGGAAGGCCTGCAAGACATCCGCTATTTCGGCTCCCCGGATCTCGCCAATGATGAGGCGAGACGGGCGCATCCGCAGTGATTCCCGAACTAAGCGGGTTAGCGTGATCTCCCCCGCACCCTCGAGGTTTGCTTGGCGGCATTCCAGGGCGACCACGTGAGGGTGGTTGAGGGAGAGTTCCGAGACCTCCTCCAGGACCACCAACCGCTCTACCGGAGTCGCATAGGCCATGGCTGCTCCCAGCAGCGTCGTCTTACCGCTCCCAGTCGCACCCGAAATTAACAGCGTCTGCCTGTGCTCCACCGCGCGAATCACCCAGGGAATAAATCGCTCCGAGCCTTCGATATCGAGGCTCGTCAGCTCGGGTGCTCGGTGTCTCGCTACGCGGAGCGATATCTCTGTTCCCGCGGTTGCCACCGGTGCCAAGGTCACGTGAACGCGAAGACCCCCGGGAAGCGACACATCCACCAGGGGCTGAGCGTCATCCACATGCCGCCCACCAGACTCGATCAGGGCCCGAGCAATGTCGAGAGCCTGGGCGTGTGAGAGATGGAGTCCCTCGGCAGCGAAGGTGCCACTACCGGTGTCGACATAGACCCGGCCACCGCCAAGGACGAAGACGTCGGTGACCCGTGGGTCATCGACCAGGGTTGCCAGGGGACCCAGAGCTCTTCTGGTCTCAGCACTGAGTCCTCCCGGGCGCGGGGAGGGAATCAGCCAGGGAACAGCCGTCATCACTTGAGCGTGACAGGTTGCCCGGTCCGCCGGGGTGACTCGGTGTGAACCTGTGGAAAACCATCATTCTTGTCCTCACCACCCCTGTTCTAGACTGGGGCCAATCGGTGTTCGCCTCGCGCTTCCCGGCAGCGCGACCCGGAAGTGCAAAGGATGATGATGTCCGACTCTCAGAAAATTGACAACCTTCTCCATGAGGAGCGCCAATTTCCCCCCAGCCCCGAGTTCCAGAGCAACGCCATCGCGGGTCCTGAACTCTATGAGCAGGCGTCAGCAGATCGCCTGGGTTTCTGGGCCACCCAATCTCGGGAGCTTCTGCACTGGCACACCCCCTTTAGTGAGGTGTTGGACTGGTCGAATCCTCCCTTCGCTCGATGGTTCGCCGACGGGCACCTCAATGTCTCCTATAACTGTCTCGATCGCCACGTTCTGGAGGGTCGGGGCGATCGTGTTGCCCTGCACTTCGAGGGTGAACCGGGCGATGGCCGCTCGCTCACCTACGCAGAGCTCACCGCTGAAGTGAAGAAGGCGGCCAACCTGCTGACCAGCCTCGGTCTGAAGCAGGGCGATCGCGTCATCATCTATATGCCGCTGATCCCGGAGGCCGTGGTGGCGATACTCGCGGTGGCTCGACTGGGAGCAATCCACTCCGTGGTGTTTGGAGGCTTCAGCGCGGAGAGTCTTCGCGCCCGA
>JAQBZV010000014.1 GCA_027728145.1 Actinomycetota bacterium
AGAGGACCTCCATGGGGTCATCAAAAGCCACCAATGCAAGCTCTCCCGCGACATGGGAAAAACTATGAACAGAGCAGTTGGTGATGGGTTCTGAAAACTCACCCGGTGCGGCGTACTCGACTACCGATCGGATCACTGCTCCGTGAGCAACGACCACAATGTCCGCGTCGGGGTGACGAATGGCCAAGTCATGCAGGGTTCTCACCACCCGTTTGGTGACATCAGCACGGTCCTCGCGGCCGGGAATTTCTACCCCCGCCGGATAACGAGTGTCCAACTCCGCACCGCTCGACCCCTCCGCCTCGCCGTAATCACGCTCAATGAGGTCCTGGATGGCCAAGGGAGCGGGCATTCCCAGTTTTTCCGCCACAATCCGAGCGGTTTCTTGAGCTCGGGAGAGAGGGCTTGAGACGATCAAGTCGAAACGGTGCTTGGACAAAATATCCCCCAAAGCGGCGGCTTGAGCGCGACCGGTGTCATTGAGTGGAATGTCGCTAACGCCTTGGATCTTGCGGAGGCGATTCCATTCGGTTTCACCGTGTCGCACAAGATAAAAGCGTGTCATCGGGTTCCTTGGGGATTCGGGGATTCTTTACACACCAAGACCCTCGACGATTGCGCCAAGGGTCTCAGACGTTCCACCTTCAATCCTAACGGTTGCCATTCGATCGGCTTTCGTGGGACCCCGATTGATGATGACGATGGGGATTTTTCTCTTGTGAGCTGCACTTACCAACCGCATCCCCGTATTCACCACCAGCGAAGAACCCGCCACAATGAGGGCGTCTGAGCGGGAGAGGATGCTCGCTGCTTGATCAAAGACTGACGGTGGTACGAATTCGCCAAAGAAAATAACTTCGGGCTTCAAGACGCCCTCACACATGTCGCAGCTCGGCACGACAAACTCATCGGTCACCGTCACGTCAACGTCGCCATCGGGTCGAACGTGGCCATCGAGATCGGTGGCGGCAATCCACGGGTTTAGACGATCAATGGACTCTGCGATGGCGCCTCGGGTGAAGGACTGGCCACAGTGCACACACCGGACCTTGTCCAGCCGACCGTGGAGGTCCACCACCCGCAGTGACCCGGCCTTGTGGTGCAGGGCATCAACGTTCTGCGTCACCACCCCGGAGAAGGCGGACGAGGCTTCTGCGGTCGCAATTGCAGTATGCCCTTGGTTAGGGGTTGCTCGGGCAAAATTCCCCCAGCCGAGGTGGGATCCCAACCAATACCGTTGTCTGTGGCGGTGTGACTCCATGAACTTTTGGTACGCCATGGGGTGCGCCTTCGGCGCACCCTCTCCTCGATAATCAGGAATTCCCGAGTCTGTCGAGATACCGGCCCCGGTCAACACAGCAGCCCAGCGACCTCGCAGCGTCTCAATTGCCTGGTCTATGACGTCGGAAGTTGCCAAAGGAGCGCTCGGCACAATTGACACCGTGATGGCTCCTCTCGTCCCCAGGTTCTACTCTGGACACTAACCCCCGTTCTTTACGGTTATGTTTCGCATCTCTCAGAAAGAACTCCTCAGTGACCATCATCCATCACCTCGATTCTGGCTCTGACGAAAGACTCAGCGACTATCGTGACCTCACCGACGTGGCATTACGCTCCGTGCGAGAGCCCGCAGAGGGTATCTACATCGCGGAATCCCTGAAAGTGCTCGAGAGAGCGTTGATGGCTGGTCACCGCCCTCTTTCCGCCCTGACGACCAGTCAATGGCTGGAGCGTCTTCTTGAGTTGTGTGAACAGCACAGCACAGTGTCCGCCGACATGCCCGTATACGTGGGGAGCGAGCAGGTTCTGGAGGACCTCACCGGTTTTCACGTCCACCGTGGGACCCTCGCCAGTATTGCCAGACCCCCGCTACCCAGCGTCCGGGACCTCGTGGAGGGTTGCCGCCGGGTGGTGGTGTTGGAAAACATTGTCGATCACACCAACGTTGGTGCCGTTTTTCGTTCGGTCGCGGGAATCGGAGCGGACGCTGTCATCGTGTCAGAATCCTGCGCTGACCCCCTCTATCGCCGAAGCGTCCGTGTCTCGATGGGAACCGTGATGCAGGTGCCCTGGACACGCTCGGGGCCATGGTCTGAGCTAGTCTCCGATCTGAAGGATGCAGGTTTTGAGATAGCCGCTCTTGCTCTCACTCCAGAGGCCTCCGCACTGGACGAGTTTGCCCTCGCAGCCCCCGAGAAACTCGCGTTAGTTCTTGGAACCGAGGGTGATGGTCTCTCGCCCGAGGCTCTGCGAAGTGCTGACCACGTCGTGTCTATTCCAATGAGGGGCTCGGTCGATTCTCTGAACGTGGCGGCGGCGAGTGCTGTGGCGATGTGGGCGCTTCGCTAACGGAAATTCCTGGCGGAATCTGGGACGAGAACGTCGAGGGGCTGAACCCCGTCGGCGACGATCGACACCACACCCTCGGGGCTTCTCTCCAGGAGACCCCGGACAATAAGCGCTGAGGCGTCGCGCAACACACGGCGGTGACGTTTCCAGAAGCCAACACCACAAATCACGTTGACTAAACCCGTCTCGTCCTCCACATTGAGAAAAGTCACCCCTCTCGCTGTTGCGGGTCGTTGACGATGGGTGACCAACCCAGCCACCCACACTCGACGGCCCACTTCTAATTGCCCCATGGCGGCGACCGTGAAAATCCCTTCTGCCTCAAGACCTGAGCGCAGGTAGCGAACCGGATGATCCCCCGGGGAAGTGCCGGTGAAAACCCGATCAGAGACCATGATTTCCTGTTGGCTCATCGGAGCGAAAAGGGGCAGCTGAGGAGCGGTAGTGGTGTGGGGGAGATGCTGGGGGTGTTCTTGCGCCAAATACCCGGCCGACCACAGAGCTTCCCGCCTACTCATAGATAGGTCTTCCAGCGCGCCAGAACTAGCCAAGGCCTCGATCTGGCGTGAGTTCAGTCCGACTCTTCTGGCACAGTCTGCAGCATCCCGAAAAGGCCCCCTCTCGCGGCGTTCGTGAACGATCCGCTCGGCGGTCTCCTCCCCAATACCTTTGATACTGGCAAGACCAAGACGGGTGGCGAGCTGAGCGTCTCTCCGGTGAGACACCGTGGGGTCTTCCTGGTGCGGATCAAACACCGAAGAGGGGGTCGGCTGCTCATAGTGGCGACACTGATCCAGACCGGTGGGAACTGCGCGCGGTCCCGAGAGCGGCTCCACTGAAGCATGGACATCGGAGTGCTGCACCGAGGGTTTTCTGACCTCCACACCGTGACGCTCCGCATCAGACACCAGAGACGCGGGGGAATAGAACCCCATCGGCCAGGCCCTCAGCAAACCAGCAAGAAAGACCGCCGGGTAGTGAAGTTTCAGCCAGGCGCTGGCATAGACCAAGAGGGCAAAACTGAGGGAGTGGCTTTCGGCAAAACCAAAGCTTGCAAAGGCCTGAATCATCGCGTAAATCCGATCCGAGGTGGCCTGGTCAAGACCGTGCGATGCCATCCCGGCATAGAGGGTTCCGCGCAGGGATTCAATGCGTTCCAAACCTCGCTTGGACCCCATCGCGCGACGTAAGAGGTCAGCATCCTCTCCTGTGCAACCACCCACTGTCATGGCAATCTGCATGAGTTGTTCCTGAAAAACAGGAACACCGAGGGTGCGCTCCAAACAACCCTCCAAGAGCGGATGCGGGTATTGCACCGGCTCTTTCCCCGCTTTACGTTTCACAAACGGATGAACTGCCCCTCCCTGGATAGGGCCTGGCCGAATCATCGCAATCTGGATAGCGAGGTCATAGAACCTCCGAGGTTGCAGCCGAGGTAGCAGTGCCATCTGAGCCCTAGATTCCACCTGGAACACCCCAATAGAGTCAGCCCGGCAGAGCATGTCGTACACACCCTGCTCATCACGGGGCAGAGTGTCGAGCTCCCACTTCTCACCCAGGCTCTCGTGCACCAGGTCGAAGGTGTCCCTGATGGCTTCCAAAATGCCAAGCCCCAACAGGTCAAACTTCACCAACCCCATCCACTCGCAGTCGTCTTTATCCCACTGCAGAACGGTTCTTTTCTCCCTCCGGGCGGGCTCGATGGGAACCACTTCGGACACCGGACGATCGGTGAGCACCATGCCTCCGGAGTGAATACCGAGATGACGAGGCAGAGTCAGGGTGCGTAGCGCGAGCGCTGTGACATCTGGGGGAATCGAATGGGAGTCGCTCTCGCGCAGCGCACCGGATCGTTCCACCTGCCGAGAGAACGCGTTTTGCTGACCCGGGCTGTACCCAAGGGCGCGCGCCATGTCCCGGACTGCACTCTTTGCCTTGTATTCAATAACCGTGGCGACTTGCGCGGCTTGAGTTCTGCCGTAGCGCTCGTAGACATACTGGATGACTTCTTCTCGACGCCGGGATTCAAAGTCCACATCGATATCGGGCTCTTCGTCGCGCAACGCTGAGAGAAAGCGTTCAAAAGGAAGGTTGTAGTAAATCGAGTCAACGGCGGTGATATCCAACAAAAAACACACCGCTGAGTTGGCTGCAGAACCTCGGCCCTGACACAAAATTCCTCGAGATCTCGCGAACGCCACGATGTCGTGAACAATCAAGAAGTAACCCGCAAAATCTTTACGCTCGATAAGGTCCAGCTCGCGCTCAATCCGCTCTCTCACCTCTGAGCTGGCACCGGGATATTTGCGGGGAATGGCCTGCTCAATAAGCTCCCGCAGGTAACTCATCGTGGTGTGGCCTTCGGGGCAGAGTGTGCGCGGCAAACCGGGTTTGACCTTCTGTAGGGAAAAACTCAGATCGCGAGCGATCTCGGCGCTACGAATAACGGCATCGCCGTACTGGGGGAACCGTCGGAGTTGCTCACTTCCAGAGCGTAGATACGCACTGGGCGAGGAGGGGAGCCAGGACTGCAAAGACTCCATGCTGGTGCGCGCTCGAACAGCGGCCATCGCCTGAGCAAGATCAGCCTCACCCGGTGTCGCATAGTGCACAAGACCCGTCACCACCGTGGGGAGACTGTGACGTGCGGCAAGGGATGCAAGAAAATCATTGTGCACACTGTCCAGGGGATGCTGATGGTCAAAAAGCTCCACCACCACGTTGTCGGGACCAAACCTCTCCACCAAGGACAGCAGTGCTTTCTCGCTCAGGTCCTGTTCCGCCCCGGAGGGTGCTCTGTCCTGAGAAAGAGGTGCCCGAAGGGAGCCTTTCCTGCATCCGGTGAGAATGAGCCACTGATCGCGTCCCACCTCCGCGAGAGTGTCAAGATCACACCGCAGCACGCCTTTCTCTCCCGAGGACAAATGGGCTTCTGTGAGAGCCCGAGAGAGCGTGTGATAACCCTCTTCACCTCGCGCTAACACCAGAAGATGTTCCCCAGGCGGATCAGCAACGTCTGTGCGGGGAGTGGTGGAACCGAGAGTGAATTCTGCACCAAACACGGTAGGCATCTGATGTGTGGCGGCTGCCTCGGCAAAACGCACAGCACCGTACAGCCCGTGATGATCGGTAATGGCCACAGCGCGCAACCCGAGACTGCGACCAGTTTCCACAAGCTTTTCCGGCGATGAAACGCCGTCGAGAAAGCTGAAACTGCTGTGCATGTGTAGCTCGGCGTACTCAATGGGGTCCTCGAGGGACTCGGCACTTTCGGGAGCTCGATACGGGGCACGATGCGATGACCAGGCTGGTGAGTCTCCCGCATCAGCTCCCACCGGGGGAGAGCTCCCCGGGCGGGACGCTTCTCGCAATCGCCGTTCGTGTTCAGACCACGAAATAGGAGGATTGCTCCACCCCATCAGTCATACCGTGCTTCAAGAGACCAGGCCTGATCGCACAGGGACATTAGCCAGCCCATGCCCTGTTCATCGACCACCTGGAGGCGATGCACAAAACGACTCCTGGTGGGGTCCCACCATTTTTCCCACACCGGCCACGGTCCCGCCCACGAGGTCACTCTCACTCGCCGGGAACCGGAGATAAGCCACTGGGGAGGGCTGGAAAGTTCTGCGCGAGAGGACACCGCTACAGCATCACCGTCCTGCCCCAGTAACGAGACTTCTCGAGGAGTAGAAAAAATTGTGGCGGGCAGGGGGCTGGGGAGAGAACCGGGCAGGGGTCCCGATGCTTCCTGGTTCTCGTGATCACCCCACGCCGTCAGGACGTGGGTATCCCCAGGCAAACGCCCCTTCCGGGGCGTTCCGGTCAACACACCCTGAGCCCCCACAAGACCCTGGACCCGAGAAAGCACATGGTGCACCCGGGAATCAGGCCCAGAACCCCAGAGACCAGGCTCATGGGACGCGATATCTTCAGGGTCGAGGGCTTCATATTCCACCCAGGTGACAGCCGGAGGCACTTCGCTCTCACCATCGGGAACGTCACGGAAAGCCTGTTCCAGCTGCCAACGAACACGATCGAGGAGGTCCGTCGCTTGGAAAAACCGTGGATGACTCCAGGTTTTTTCGTGCTCAACACCGTCATCAAATCCGACCCTGATGCGCAGACGAGTAATGACCACACCCGCCGCTCTCAGTCTGCTCTCATACTCTTGAGTTCGAGCCTTCAGGCCAAAGGCCACCTGCTCTACGAGAGTGCATGACTCCGGTAATTCCATGCGTTCGCGAGTGTCTTCTGGAGCATCTCGAAGTAGGAGGGGAGTGCCTGAGTTACCGGTAGCCAGTTGGAATAAACGCTCACCAGGAACACCGAGTCGTTCACGGATGGCGTCAAGGCCTAACCCCACGAAGTCGCCCAGAGTCTGCAAACCCAGGCGCTGCAGAAGCGACACCGTATCTGGCTCACCCAAAACCTCAAGGGGCATCTCTGCAAGAAAGAGTTCCTGTTCTCCCGGCTCCACTCTGCGTAGGGGATAACGGACACTCGTGCTGTGGGCGGCAGTGACGGCGGTGAAAAGATCATCGGCAATACCGATGCGACCCTGAGCGAGAGGCTCGCTGCGCAGAAGAGCATCCACAAGCATGCGACCCGCTGCCTCTTCACTGCCATAAAAGCGCTCCACGCCACGAGCGCCCAACGCCACGAGCCCGGGTTCAAGAACAGCGTGCTGGGGGACATACTCCCCAAGTTCACTCAGTACTCGGTCAAAAGCCACACGATCACGATGCTCGTCCTGGGCAATGAGAACCAGCCTGGGAAGGAGGGTGTGAGCTTCGCGGCGCTTCATACCCGGGCGTACCCCGGCATCGGCAGCGTCCGCGGAACACTCCGTCACCACCCCACCTCGTATCAGGGCAAGAGGTTCCCCAGGGGAAGCTTCCACACAGGACTCATCTCGATACGCCGCCACCACGGACCAGCGTGGGCACCACAGCACAATGCTTCTGGTCACGCTCTAGCCAGCTTTCCTGTGCTGAGCGATATCAATCACGGGGGCAATCGGAGATACTTCACGCGCACCCGTGTGGTCGATTATCACGTCGCACACGCGAGCGCTGTGTCCCGAACGGGGAGTGGCAGTAATGCGCAGGTGGTGCTCCTGCAAGAGACCTCTACCCGTCCCCACGCCATCCCATCGGTGTTCCACCGCAAGAGCGGCGTCCACACGAGGCCAATCAGAGCGCACCAGCACGGTGGATTCTCTTTCCCTGAGACGCCCGTAGAGCGTGGAGAGCGAACGCTCACTGGGCGGGGGGAACGAACCCAGAGCACAGATACCCACCACATCAATCAGGGTCCCCAGGACCGCCATCCACTGCGAACCGGGGGAGGGCACAAGCACAAGCCGATCAACATTGACGCCAAGTTCTTCCGCGGCGGCAAGCCCCAGGTCGGGCATTCCCACAACCGCACACCACGTTCCTTTTTGGGTGGGTTCAGCCAGCAAAGACCAGAGCAGCGACGCGGAAGAGTCCACCGAATAGACAGCACCGGTGAGAAGCCCGCCCTGGGGGAAGAGGCTGGTCAGGGCCTCGTGCACGGGAAACACGCGAGGATGCGCCGTGGTGTTCTCCATCGCCTGAATACGCAGGCGCAACGCCTCGACATCAGCGCGAGTGGGCTCGTGCTGATCCACGGTGAGAGCGGGGGACATAGAGCTATATTCGAACATTTGTTCGATTCTGTCAACATCCACTGACAGCCACAGAAAAACAGGGCCCTTCACCGTAGTGAAAGACCCTGTTGTCGCGTGCGCGAGGGGGGACTTGAACCCCCACGCCCTAATACGGGCACTAGCACCTCAAGCTAGCGCGTCTGCCATTCCGCCACCCGCGCGCACACCATGTCATTTACACAACACGACGCGACCGAGACACGACATTACCACTAAAGTCCTCCGGGCATCAGGCCCATGCCCTAGCGTTAATGCATGGGCTTACTGGATGCACTCATATTGGGGATCATCCAGGGTCTTACCGAATTTCTCCCCATCTCTTCCAGCGCCCACCTGCGCATTGCGGGCGAATTTCTCCCCGCCGCCACAGACCCTGGCGCAACCTTCACCGCGATCACTCAAATAGGCACCGAGCTGGCTGTGGTGGTGTATTTCGCGAAAGACATTGGGCGCATTCTCCAGGGCTGGTTCCGCTCGTTGGGCAAAGGGCGGAGCTGGTGGAAAGACGCCTCCGCCGAAGATCGCTCGTATGCCCGAATCGGCTGGCTCATCATTGTGGGAACACTGCCCATTGTGATTGTGGGCTACACCGCACAGGACTACATCCGAGGAGCGTTTCGCTCCCTCTGGCTCGTTGCCACCGTCCTCATCGTGTTCGGACTTGTTCTCGCCGCTGCAGACTGGTGGGGGAGAAAAACACGGGACCTAGACGCCCTCACGGTTCCCCACGGCCTGCTCTATGGAGTGGCCCAAATGCTCGCTCTGATTCCCGGTGTCTCACGCTCTGGCGCGACCATCGCGATGGGGCGAACATTGGGGTATGACCGAGTGTCTGCCACCCGGTACTCGTTCCTACTCGCGATCCCGGCAGTGTTTGGCAGTGGCTTCTATGAACTCAATACCGCTCTCACCCGGCCCGAACTCGCGGGCCCCTTTAGCCTGCTCGAAATCACCGCGGCCACTGTTGTGGCTTTTGGGGTGGCTCTCGCAGTCATTGCCTGGCTGATGCGCTACATCGCGACCAGAAGCTTCATGCCGTTTGTGATCTACCGGGTAGCACTGGGGACAGCCGTCCTCATCGCCCTCGGCACAGGGTTTATCGACCCTCTATGACTCGGTGGAGCCTGGACGATCAGGTCGGCTCTGCAAATACTTTTCAAACTGTTCGGCGATAGCGTCGCCGGATGCTTCGGGGGCGTCCGCCGTATCCCTAGCCTGCTCGAGCTGGTCGATGTAAGCGGTCATATCGTCGTCCTCAGCGGCAAGCGCGTCAATGCCTTCCTCCCATCGCAACGCTTCCACCTCGAGGGCTTCGCGATCGGTGTCGATTCCGGTCATTTCTTCAAGCTTTTCCAAGAGCGCCAGTGTCGCTTTGGGGGAGGGTGATGTGTGGACGTAGTGCGGAACATGAGCCCACAGGTGCAGGGAGGGAATTCCCGCTTCCGCCGCGGCGAGAGACAAGACAGTGAGCACACCCACGGGTCCCTCATAGGAGGATTTTTCAATATCAAAGTGGTCGCGAATGTCCTGATCGTCACTGGTCGCAGTCACGCGAACGGGCCTGGAGTGGGGGACATCAGCGAGCATCGCGCCCAGGAAGACAATCGTCTCGACGCCGTGGGTGAGCGCGAGGTCCACCATGGTGGCAGCGAACGAGCGCCACAATCGAGAGGGCTCTTGCCCTACGAGAACGTAGGGGGTCTCCTCGTCACCAGGTTCTGGACCATACAGGGCAACGTCTGGCCAGGTGAGGAATCGGGTGCCATCACTGGCGTGCTCCACCAGCGGTCTGGTTAGCTGAAAGTCAAAGTACTCTTCGGGGTCAATCTGGGAGAGCACTACGTGGACCCGCTGATCAAGCAGTGTTTGCGCCGCGGTGGTGGCAGAATCGCCAGCATCATTCCAGCCTTCGAACGCGACAATAAGCAGTTTGCTCGGGTCGCTCATAGGGCTATGGGACATGCAACCTCCGGTGATGTGGCACCAGCCTACCCCCTTAGCCAGGCCAGTAGACTTCTCCAATATGGACCAGTTTCAGGCGGCGTTGTTCGACATGGATGGCACCATCATCGACTCAGAGCCCTACTGGATGACAGCTGAGCAAGAGCTTGTCGAAAGCTTCGGGGGAACGTGGAGCGAAGAGCAGGGCTATGCCCTGGTGGGCAGTGGTCTGTGGAACTCTGCCTCCCTACTCAAAGCAGCCGGTGTTGATTTGGAGCTGGACGACATCGTCCACCAGTTGAGTGATCGGGTGTTAGCTCAAATCGAGGACGCCGTTCCGTGGCGGCCCGGCGTTCGAGAGCTTTTTGCTGGCCTCCTCGACGCAGGCGTGCCCTGCGCGCTGGTCACCATGTCACTGCGCAAAAATGCGGTGGCCCTGGCAGGTGCCGTGGAGAAAGAATTGGGCAGGCCGGTGTTTCAGGCCATTGTGGCCGGCGATGACGTCGAGTCCCCGAAGCCGAACCCGGAGGCCTACCTGAAGGGGGCGGAAGCTCTTGGCGTGGAGGTGGGAAACACTGTGGCCCTCGAGGACTCCGCCTATGGAGCGGCCAGTGCCTTTTCCGCGGGCGCCATCACTATTGGCATACCCCTACACGTGGGCATTCCAGACACCTCAGTCCACGAAATGTGGACCTCGCTGGAGGGCAAGACCGTGGAGGATCTCAATAGTGTGTGGCGTGCGCGCCGCCGACAGGTATCCCCGTGACACCCCGGCGAGGTCCCTTCGTGGTGGGGGATCATGTCCAGTTGCGAGGCCCTCGAGGGACTCTCCACACCGTCACCCTGGAGCCAGGTGGCAGCTACCACACTCATAAGGGACAGATTTTTCACGACCATCTGATCGGACAACCCGAAGGCTCTGTCGTCACGACCGATCGTGACGTTGCGTACCTGGCCTTGCGGCCGCTTCTGGGAGATTTTGTTCTCTCCATGGCTCGCGGCGCGACCATCATCTACCCCAAGGATGCAGCTCAGATTGTTTCGCTCGCCGACATCCAACCCGGTCACACCGTGATGGAGGCGGGTGTCGGCTCGGGAGCGCTCAGTATGTCCATTCTCCGCGCGGTGGGGAACGGGGGTTCCCTGATCTCACTGGAGCGCCGGGAAGAGTTTGCGGAGATTGCGCGAGCCAATGTCGAAACATTTTTTGGGGAACCCATGCCGGGATGGTCTATCAAGGTCGGGGATTTCCAAGATCTCGCCACCGCGCACCCTGAGGGGAGTGTGGACCGGGTTGTCCTCGACATGTTGGCCCCGTGGGAGTGCATTGATGCGGTTCGCCACGTCCTCGTGCCCGGAGGTGTGGTCGCTGTGTATGTCGCGACCGTCACTCAGCTTTCTCGGGTTGTCGAGGTGGTGCGAGGTTCCGGTGGTTTCACCCATCCCGAATCCTTAGAAGTCCTCATCAGGCCCTGGCACGTGGAGGGGCTCGCAGTGAGGCCAGAGCACCGCATGATTGGCCACACAGGTTTCCTAATGACGGCGCGCGCTCTAGCGCC
>JAQBZV010000015.1 GCA_027728145.1 Actinomycetota bacterium
TTAGACCCTGTGCCCTGAGAGCACCCTCAAATGCTCGCTTCTGAGAATCAGTCTCTAAGGTCCCTCCCGACTTAGAAGACACCACGATTACCGTGTCCGACAGGTCACGAACGAGTTCGGGGGCAATCACGTCAGGATGGGTGGAATCAATAACGCTCAGCGAAAGGGATGCCGATGCTGCCATCACTTCGGGTCCCAGGGAGGAGCCACCCATGCCGCACAGAACCACCCGTGTGATGCCCTCGGCGACAAGCTCCGCCCGCAGGTCCATGACGGCGGAGGCAAGCGTGGACCAGGTAGCGGGGTGGACCGTCCAGCCCAAGCGAATTGCTGCCTCAGGTTCTGCGGCTGGACCCCACAGTGTCGCGTCTTGCTCCAGTAGAGAGCTGACAAAGCCGGAGGACGCGACACTCGTGCGGGCTGCCAGAGTCGACTGGGCTAGCGCACCGCTCAGCTCAACAGAGAGCGTCACTCAGGCCCGCTCATGGCTTGGTGAACCGTGTCGAGGAGTTCGCGCCAGGACTGGACGAACTTTTCCACACCATCGGCCTCAAGTTCATCCGTGACAGCCTCCATCGATATGCCAAGGTCCTTCAATACACGGAGAGTTTCCCGAGCCGCATCGAAGTGTCCAGAAACCCGATCCCCGCCTGGAACCCCCTCTGATTCCAGGGCCAGGAGAGTTTTCTCCGGCATGGTGTTCACCACAGACGACACGGCGAGCTCCGTCACGTAATAGGCGGGAGGAAGTGCGGGGTCTTTGACGCCGGTCGAGGCCCACAATGGCCGTTGGTGGTGCATTCCCTGGTTCACTAGCTCGCGAGAGCGATCGCTGGCATGCCGGGCCTGGAAGAGCTCGTAGGCGAGTCGGGCATTGGCGATGGCGGCCTGAGAACGGACTGCCGACGCCTCTTCACTGCCGAGCGCGTCAAGGCGGGCGTCTATTGCACTGTCAACTCTGGAGACAAAGAACGAGGCAACTGACCGAATGCTCGACACGTCGTGGCCCTCGGCAAGGGCTTTCTCGATGCCCGCAAAATAGGCGTCGATGACGTCGGCATAGCGCTCGAGGCTGAAGATCAGTGTGACGTTGACGCTGATGCCCTGGCCAATAACCTCCGTGATTGCGGGAATCCCGGCCTTAGTCGCGGGGATTTTGATCATCAAATTCGCGCGATCGACTCGTCCCCACAGTTCGATGGCCTGGGCGATGGTCCCCGCGGTGTCGTGGGCTAGCAGGGGCGAAACTTCGAGAGACACTCGACCGTCTTGACCAGATGTCGCGTCAAACACCGGACGCATAAGGTCGCAAGCACCCTGGATGTCTCCAATCATGACCTCGAACACGGCCTCTTCCGGAGACGCTCCCGCTTTCGCCATGGTGGCGAGGTCCTCGGCGTATGCATTACTGCCTGCCACGGCACCGGCAAAAATAGTCGGGTTACTGGTGACCCCCACCACATGGTGCTGATCCATCAACGACTGGAGAGAACCCGTGGTGAGGCGGTCCTTCGAGAGGTCGTCAAGCCAGATGCTGACGCCAATCTCGCTGATCTGGGCACTGGGGGTGGGGGACATGTGTCTACTTTCCTGAGAGGGCTAGGGAGTCTTGCGCTGCTGCAACCACGGCGGCCGATGTCAGACCAAACTCTTGGTACAAGCGCTGATAATCAGCTGATGCACCGAAGTGCTCCAACGAGACGCTCCGGCCTGAGTCCCCGACGAAGCGATGCCAGGATTGAGCAATACCCGCCTCGATGGACACGCGTGCTGTGACGGCTCGGGGCAGCACCGTCTCGCGGTAAGAGTCGTCCTGCTCGTCAAACCACTCAACACAGGGCATAGACACAACTCGTGTTCCCACCCCGCTACTGTGCAGAGCCTCACGGGCCTCCAGCGCAATAGCAACTTCAGACCCCGTGGCAATCAGAATGACCGAAAGGTCACCCTCTGCCTCGGCCAGGACATATCCACCCCGAGCGGTGTGACGAGCGTGGGCCAGGGTTGAGCCCCCCGCACTATCGGCACCTCGACTGAGCACAGGGATGCCCTGTCGAGTGAGAGCAATACCGGCAGGATTCTTCTGGCGCTCCAGCATGGTTTTCCAGGCATACGCGGTCTCGTGTGCGTCTGCTGGCCGAATGACATCAAGACCCGGGATAGCCCGGAGAGCTGCGAGCTGCTCCACCGGCTGATGGGTGGGACCGTCTTCACCCAGTCCGATCGAGTCATGCGTCCAGACATAGATCACCGGAACGCCCATCAGCGCGGCCAAACGAACCGCGGGACGCATGTAATCGCTAAAGATAAGAAAGGTGCCACCGAAGGGGCGAGTGGGACCGTGCAGAGCGATTCCGTTCAAGATTGCACCCATGGCGTGCTCGCGGATTCCAAAGTGCAACACCGACCCGTAGAGGTCGGCAGACCACTCTTTCGTGGAGCGTCGAGCAGGGGCGAAAGAAGCTCGTCCCTTGATGGTCGTCAAGTTTGAGTCAGCCAGGTCGGCGGATCCTCCCCACAGCTCCGGGAGGGATGCTGCGAGAGCGTTGATGACTTGTCCTGAAGCTGCCCTTGTGGCCATGGATTCCACATCGGAAAAATCAGGAAGTAACGTCTCGAGATCGGGAACCTCACCTCGGAGCAGCCGATCGAGGAGAGCTTTCTTCTCGGGGTTCCGAGCAGCCCAAACATCAAACTTTGTGTCCCACTCACTCCGGAGGCGCTGCCCGCGCTCGCGCAGTGACCGGGTGTGATCTAAGACGGTTGGGGGGACAACGAAGGTCTCCTCGGGATTCATACCCAATGCCGTCTTCAACAGGGCTAGTTCGTCTGCGCCCAGAGCCGAGCCGTGAATCTTGCCCGTGTTCTGCTTGGTGGGCGATGGCCAGCCGATGATGGTCTTCACCACGATCAACGAAGGACGCCGCGTCTCCTGCTGTGCAGCAGTGATGGCGTTGAGGAGACCATCTACGTCTTCCCTGTAAACCTGGGAGTCCCCAAAATCGACCGTCTGGACGTGCCACCCATAGGATTCGTAGCGAGCGGCAACGTCCTCGCTGAAGGCAATGTCGACATCATCCTCGATGGAGATCTGGTTGGCGTCATACAACACGACCAGGTTGCCAAGCTCCTGATGCCCGGCCAATGATGCGGCCTCTGCAGAAACCCCCTCCTGCAGATCACCATCCCCAGCGATGACATACACATGGTGGTCAAAGGGTGATTCACCCGGCGCGGCATCGGGGTCAAACAATCCGCGCTCAAAGCGCTGCGCATACGCAAAGCCAGTCGCCGAAGCAATTCCCTGCCCCAGAGGACCCGTGGTGATTTCCACGTGGTCGGTGTGTCCATACTCAGGGTGGCCAGGTGTCAGAGAGCCCCAGGTGCGAAGAGCCTTGAGGTCGTCGAGCTCCAGTCCGCAACCCCCAAGGAACAGCTGAACGTACTGAGTGAGAGAAGAGTGACCCGCAGAGAGAATGAAGCGGTCGCGACCTAACCAGTGCGGATCGTGCGGATCAATCTGCAGGACCTTTTGGTACAGCAGGTAGGCGACCGGCGCGAGACTGATAGCTGTGCCCGGGTGACCGTGGCCGGCCTTCTCGACGGCATCAGCTGCTAAAACCCGGGCGATCTTTACTGCTTCGTGGTCAACTTCAGTGAAAACTGATCCCATGGGGGAGGGCCGTCCTTTGGAGATTTCGTGAGATGGGACACCAATCGAAGCCCCTCAAGACCCAGTATATCGGCGGTCAACTGTGGCCTCGGCGCGGGACGCACTCAGCCCTTTAGAGGCTTCGCTCTCTAGACTGTTGAGGTCACGCTAGCCAAAGGACTGCTTCCGATATGACCTCACCTACCGCTACTCCAGTGCGGCCACGGGGTGCAGTCTCGGTAGTTCGCGCCTATGTCGCACTGACAAAGCCCCGTGTCATAGAGCTTCTCCTGGTCACTACCGTGCCCGTCATGGTGCTGGCAGAGAGAGGACTTCCCAGCCTCTGGCTGGTGCTGGCGACCGTCTTTGGCGGTGCTCTCAGCGCGGGTAGCGCCAACGCCTACAACATGTTTATCGATCGCGATATCGATATGCACATGGGCAGAACTAGTGCCAGGCCCCTCGTCACGGGAGAGATTTCTGGACGAGCGTCCCTCATCTTCGCCACAATCTTGGGTGCCCTGTCGGTTGCTTGGCTGTGGGTCTTCACCACCCCTCTCGCGGCGTTGCTGTCTCTGGGCGCGATCCTTTTCTACGTTTTTGTGTACACGCTGTGGCTCAAGCGTCGCAGCGAGCAGAACATCATTTGGGGCGGAATCGCAGGCTGTTTCCCCGTGTTGATCGGATGGTCGGCCGTTACCGGTTCACTCAGCCTCGAAGCGCTAATCCTTTTTCTTGTTGTGTTCCTGTGGACCCCACCGCACTATTGGCCACTATCCATGAAATACCGCGAGGACTATGCGCGAGTAGACGTGCCGATGCTCGCGGTTGTGCGCGAAGCCCCCGTAGTGGGCCTGCAGGTCATTCTGTATGCATGGGCGACAGTCGCAGCGTCGCTGTTGCTGATCCCGGTGGCGCCCATGGGCGTGCTCTACGCCACGGTAGCCCTCGTCGCTGGCAGCTGGTTCATTATCGAGTCACACCGCCTGTATCAGCGGTCCCTACGAGGTGGCGAACTCACTCCCATGAGAGTGTTTCACTCGAGCATTAGCTATTTGACGCTACTGTTCCTCGCTGTGGGGATCGACCCACTGATTCCTCTGTAACGGGCTCTCGCTGTGCCAGCAGGGCACTCACTACGACGGCCACGAGCACCGCTGCCAGCACCATGTGAATTCCGACAGCGAGAACTGGAAGGCCGTAGTTGGCCTGAAAGAGTCCCACCAGAATCTGGACGACGGTGACACCGAGCGAACCGGTTATTGCCCGTCGATAACCTGGTGAGCCCACTCCAGCGAACCACGCCAGAGCGGTCAGGGTGACCACAAGGCCCAGCACAATGTAGGAGGGCCAGGCGTGGAAGTGTTGCAAAAGCCACGAGTCGAGACCATTTCTGGCGGCACCAGCGTCTCCGGCGTGTGGTCCGGAACCGGTGGTGAGAATTCCCATCACAATGGAGATTCCCAGCACACCCAGTAGGGCCCCGCCCATCGCTCGCACTGGGGGAGCTACGCCCCACCCAGTCCGTCTTGGTCCTCGTCTAACCCGATAGACCAGAACAGCAGCCACCCCCACCAATACAGCGGAGAGGAGGTAGTGCAAGCCGACGACATAGGGGTTGAGATTCGTCAGAACGGTCACTCCACCGATGACGGCCTGCCCAGGGATTCCAAGGCCAAGGCCAAGGGACATACGAAAGAGCTCGGGGCGCTCTCTACGCATTCTTAGGACAAACACAAACATGGCAATCGCGATGATGATCAGCACGAAAGTCAGTAAGCGATTGCCAAACTCGATCAGGCCGTGGAAACCCATTTCCGGAGTAGAAATGAAAGAGTCCTCCGTGCAGCGGGGCCACGTGGGACATCCGAGCCCGGAGCCAGTCAGGCGCACCGCACCGCCGGTCCCGATGATCAGAATTTGGCTGACCAGAGAAGCCCAAGCCGCGATACGAACACGGCGATCGACCACACTGGGAAGCCAATTCCACAGGGTTTTCACGGGCTCACCCCTTCACGAGAGAGATAGTTACAGATACACTGGAGGTCCACGCACGAGCACTGATGCTTATCTGGTGGGGTTACGGCACTGTAACGATGTAGGCAAAGTCTACGTGGCTCATCCTGATGAGCACCTTGGAACGTACGCACCCACCCATCGCAGAATGAGGAGGAAAGACATGTCCGACGTACTTCTCGACCGCCCGGAGCTTGAAAGCCTGGGGAACTATGAGTTTGGATGGCACGACGCTGACTCTGCTGGAGCACTCGCCAAACGCGGGCTTTCTGAAGACGTCGTCCGCGAGATTTCTGCGCTGAAAGACGAACCGGAGTGGATGCTCAAGACTCGACTCAAAGGATTGCAACTCTTTGGCAAGAAGCCGATGCCCACCTTCGGTGCTGACCTTTCCGGCATCGACTTTGACAATATCAAGTACTTTGTCCGCTCCACCGAGCGCCAAGCGACCACCTGGGAAGAGCTTCCCGAGGAAATCAAAAACACCTACGAGCGTTTGGGGATTCCCGAAGCTGAGCGTTCTCGCTTGGTCGCAGGAGTTGCCGCGCAGTACGAATCAGAGGTTGTCTACCACCAGATTCGTGAGGACCTCGAGGAGCAGGGAGTGCTGTTCCTCGATACCGATACCGCACTGAGGGAGCACCCCGAGTTCTTTACCGAGTATTTCGGAACCGTGATCCCCTCGGGTGACAACAAGTTCGCCGCCTTGAACACCGCAGTGTGGTCTGGTGGCTCCTTTGTCTATGTTCCCCCCGGCGTCCACGTCGATATTCCGCTGCAGGCCTACTTCCGCATTAACACCGAAAACATGGGGCAGTTTGAGCGGACGTTGATTATCGCCGATGAGGGTAGCTATGTGCACTACATCGAGGGTTGTACCGCACCTGTCTACTCCTCCGATTCACTGCACTCGGCCGTGGTGGAGATCATCGTGAAGAAGAACGCTCGCGTTCGCTACACGACCATCCAGAACTGGTCCAACAATGTGTACAACCTGGTGACAAAGCGAGCAATCGCTCACGAGGGAGCCACCATGGAGTGGATTGATGGAAACCTCGGGTCCAAGGTGACCATGAAGTACCCCTCTGTCTTTCTCGTGGGGGAGCGCGCCAAGGGGGAAACCCTCTCGGTAGCTTTCGCCGGTCCCGGACAGCACCAGGACGCCGGAGCCAAGATGATTCACATGGCGCCCCACACCACGTCGTCCATCGTCTCCAAGTCGATTGCTCGTGGTGGCGGTCGTGCTGGATACCGCGGCGAGGTTCGCATTGATGACACCGCTCATCACTCCGCGAACACAGTGCGCTGTGACGCGCTGTTGGTGGACACCATCTCCCGAAGCGACACCTATCCCGCTATCGACATTCGCGTGGACGATGTCCAGCTCGGTCATGAGGCGACGGTCTCCAAAGTCAGCGAAGAGCAGCTCTTCTATCTCCAAAGCCGTGGTTTGGCAGACGACGAGGCTATGGCCATGATTGTGCGGGGGTTCATCGAGCCCATCGCTCGTGAGTTGCCCATGGAGTATGCGCTGGAATTGAACAAGCTGATCGAAATGAACATGGAAGGCTCAGTCGGCTAAATGAGCTCACAGGACACCGGCGGGCAAGCAACGCTTGCGCCGCAAGAATCACGCGTGGGCAACGATGTTCCCGCGCAAACGCGCTCGGAGCGCTTCGCCTCGGGCAATGTTGACGACTTCGCTCCAGTAACTGGCCGGGAAACCGAGTGGAAACTCAGCCCAGTGACGAAGTTGGCAGCGCTTCTCGATGGAGAGCTCGACGGCGGCACCTACAACCTCTCCACATCACCCTCGGACGGCTTCAGCATGAGCTGGGTCGCACCACAGGATGCTCCGCGCGGTGTCGCTGGTCTCGCGGAAGACCGCATCGCAGCCAATGCATGGTCCAGCACCACCGAGATCCTCGTTGTCGACATCAAGGGGGAGCACGCTGAGCCCCTTCGCCTGGGGAGAACCGAGTTAGGAGATAGGGCGCGAGCCGGCCACACCATCATCCGCGCTCACGCCAACAGCCACGCAACTCTCATTCTGGAATCCTCCGGTGATGCTTTGCTCGCAGAGAATGTCGAGTTCGACATCCAGGATGGCGCCAGTATCCAGCTCGTGTATGTGCAGGACTGGAATCCCGGGGCGATTCATTACGCAGCGCACTTCGCTACGGTCGCCAAAGACGCAACACTGACCCACATCGTGATCTCGCTCGGTGGTGACGTGGTTATCGTGAACCCATCCACCCAACTTGTCGGAGCGGGAGCCGCTGGCCACCTCTGGGGTGCGTACTTTGCCGACGCCACGCAGCACCTCGAGCACCGTGTTTATGTCCACCATCAAGGCCCCCAGACCGTCTCCCGTGTGACGTACAAGGGCGCTCTGCATGGGAAAGGGGCTCGTACCGTCTGGGTTGGCGATGTTCTCATTGGAGTGGATGCCGTGGGCACGGACTCTTACGAGCAAAACCGCAACTTGGTGCTCAGTAACGGAACCCGAGCTGATTCGATTCCTAACCTCGAAATCAAAACCGGTGATATAGCGGGAGCGGGGCACGCCAGCGCGACCGGGCGTTTTGATGATGAGCAACTGTTTTACCTCCAGTCTCGAGGTATCGAGGAACTGGATGCCCGAAGGCTTGTCGTGATGGGCTTCCTGGTGGACGTGATTTCCAAGATCAATGACCCCAGCCTGGTAGAAGAACTCACGCACAAGATTCAGCAGAAGCTGTCCCGCACGGAGGTGGAATAAATGGCTGCAATCAAAGTATGCGGCGTCGATGATCTGAGCGTGTCTAGCGCGGTGAAGGTAACCATCGACGGCGTTCCTATCGCCCTCGTCAAAGATTCCTCTGGCGACATTCACGCCATCGGGGATACCTGCAGCCATGGTGAAATCTCCCTTTCTGAGGGTTTCGTCGAAGACGACAGTTTGGAATGCTGGGCGCACGGGTCAAAGTTCTCTCTCGCCACAGGAGCGCCCCAAAACTTTCCCGCTTTCGAGCCGGTTCCCGTGTACCCGGTCACCATTACCGATGGTGAGATTTATGTCGACCCCACCCCCATGACCACTCCCGACGACGCCTAAGGACAGCAATGAGCACTCTCACCATTTCCGATCTCCACGTTTCTATCGAGGCAGAGCAGGGCCCTGTAGAAATTTTGAAAGGTGTGGACCTCGTCCTAGAACAGGGTCACACCCACGCCATCATGGGTCCCAATGGCTCCGGTAAGTCCACACTGGCTTACACAATCGCCGGCCACCCCCGTTACCAGGTGACTAAGGGCTCAATCGACCTCGACGGCAAGGATGTACTCGACATGAGTGTGGACGAACGAGCCAAGGCTGGCATTTTCCTCGCTATGCAGTACCCCGTGGAGGTCCCCGGTGTCAGTGTGTCCAACTTCCTGCGATCTGCGAAGACAGCCCTGGACGGTAAGGCTCCTGCCCTGCGTGAATGGGTGAAAGACCTCCGTGGAGCTATGGACGCACTGAAGATGGAGCCCGGGTTTGCCGAGCGCAACGTCAATGAGGGCTTCTCTGGGGGAGAGAAGAAGCGTCACGAAATCATGCAGCTGGAACTCTTGAAGCCAAAGTTTGCTGTGCTCGATGAGACCGACTCTGGCCTGGACGTGGACGCGTTGAAGACCGTCGCCGAAGGGGTAAATCGAGCAAAAGAGTCCACGGATCTTGGAGTCCTGCTGATTACCCACTACACCCGGATCTTGAACTACATCAAGCCTGATTTTGTCCACGTAGTGGTCGGGGGCAAAATAGCCGAAAGTGGTGGGTCTGAGATGGCCGATCGCCTCGAAGCGGAGGGTTACGACCGCTACACCCAGCAGACTGCTTAAACTGCAGGAGAGGAGAAGTTATGTCCACCATTGCACTGAGCGACGAGCGGTTTGACGTTGTACAAGAGGCCCTCAAGAACGTTATTGATCCTGAATTGGGCGTGAATATTGTCGATCTCGGCCTGATTTATGACCTGTCATGGGATGGCGACGAAGACGCTCTCATCATCAGCATGACGTTAACCTCCGCGGGATGTCCGCTGACCGATGTCATTGAAGAGGAACTGGGAAACTCACTTGATGGCGTCGTGGAACGTTTTCGGATCAACTGGGTCTGGATGCCACCGTGGGGACAGGAACGTATCTCCGAAGACGGACGCGACATGATGAGGGCCCTCGGATTCTCCATCTAACTGCGCGCTGGGTACCGCCTACCGCTGGGGCACCCCGTGCTTGAGGTCAAAAACCTCCAAATCCGCATCGGAGCACGCGTTCTCATGGACGACGTGTCCTTTCGGGTGGACAAGGGCGACAAAGTCGGCCTCGTGGGGCGAAACGGGGCAGGAAAAACGACCCTCACCAAAGTGATTGCCGGCGATATTCCCGCAACAGCTGGCTCTTTGCATCGCCAAGGCGACATGGGCTTTCTTCCCCAAGATCCGAGGAGCGGTGATCCTGAGGAGACAGCAAGGACGCGCATCTTGAATGCGCGAGGGCTCGGATCGCTCATGGCCGACATGGACACCGCCGCGCTCGCCATGGGAGACCCCGATTCAGCAGTGGCCGAAGCCGCCATGGCGCGGTATGGGCGACTGAATGACCGGTTTCTGGCGTCTGGGGGTTACCAAGCTGAGGCGGAAGCTGCCGCCATCGCGTCTCACTTGAACCTTCCTACAAGCATCCTCGAGCAGTCTTTAGGAACGCTGTCCGGTGGACAGCGCCGTCGAATAGAACTTGCGCGCATTCTCTTCCAGAATGCCCCACTCATGGTTCTTGACGAGCCCACCAACCACTTGGATGCCGACTCGGTGACCTGGTTGCGATCTTTTTTGGCGTCTTACCCCGGTGGTGTCATCGTGATATCCCACGATGTTGCCCTTGTCGAAGAAACAGTCAACCGAGTGTTCTACCTCGATGCGACGAGAGAAACCATCGATATTTACAACATGTCCTGGAAACACTATTTGAGGCAACGTGAAGCAGACCAAGAAAGACGGGTCAGGGAGCGGTCCATTACAGAGAAAAAGGCCACCGCGCTCCAGCTTCAGGCAGCAAGGTTTGGGGCGAAAGCCAGTAAAGCCTCCTCAGCACAGCAGATGAAGGCCCGAGCAGAAAAGATGCTCCAGGGGCTTGAAGGCGTTAGGGCAACCGACAAAGTGGCAAAGCTCCGTTTCCCAGACCCAGCAGCCTGTGGAAAGACGCCCCTGTTTGCCACCAACCTTTCCAAAAGCTACGGGTCACTGGAAGTATTCACCGCAGTGGACTTGGCCATTGACCGGGGAACGAAAGTGGTCATCGTGGGCCTCAATGGAGCGGGAAAGACAACGCTGTTGAGGATTCTTGCTGGGGTGGACGCGCCCGATACTGGAGTAGTGGAGGCAGGACACGGTCTTCGTGTCGGCTACTACGCCCAGGAACACGAAACGCTCGATGTCTCGAGGACTGTCCTGGAGAACATGCTGGCGTCCTCGCCTTCTCTGGGCGAAACAGAAGCCCGAAACGTTCTCGGATCATTCCTTTTCTCAGGTGATGACGTCCATAAGCCGGCAGGCGTATTGTCCGGCGGA
>JAQBZV010000016.1 GCA_027728145.1 Actinomycetota bacterium
GGTGATCCGATCGGCAGTGTCGGTGGGTGAGTCCACCGAAAGCGAAAGGAATCCGGTGCGGATGATGTCGGGCTCGAGGGATCCGCGGTCCATGCCGTCTTCGACCTGCAGGCCCACCGCCATGTCCTCGGTGTAGGCGATATCGGGGGAGGCCATGCCGATACTGGATTCCTCGACAGAATCCGCGCTCGGTGCACACCCGGTGAGGGCAAGAAGGCACGCGAGGGAGAGGGCAGAAAACGTTCTCGAAAGTGTCATGGCATCACCCTAGAGGCGCACCCGGTCACAGCATGGTTACGGTCGATAACGAGTTGCTATGTCCTCAGGGGCCCGTGGCACGGGTGATACTAGAGATATGGGAATTCGCGAGTTCCTCTTTGGCACCAGGGCCCCGAAGTTGCACGTTGCTGTTGATGAGGGTGCCGGTCGTCCGGTCATCCTCCTTCACGGGATTGCCTCCTCATCGGCGACTTTTGACCTGGTGGTTCCCCTGCTGCGTGATAACCACCGGGTCATCTCGATTGACCTGTTGGGTTTTGGTCAGTCACCGGCCCCCGCCACGGCCTCCTACACCCTGGAGGAACACGTGGTAGCGGTTGCGCGAACCATTCGTTCCCTAGGGCTCTCTGGTCGGGCAACCCTGGTGGGGCATTCGCTGGGCTCACTGATTGCCGCTCGGTATGCGGCAGAAAACCCCTCCGCCCTCTCCCACCTGATTCTGGTGTCACCCCCGGTGTATTTGCCGGGTAAGACGGTCCTCGACCCCTTGGAGCGTTTCCAAATGGAGGCATACCGGATGCTCCAGAACTACATGCGCACCAATCGGGTCTTCACCGAGGCTGCCGCCCGAGCTGCCTCCTTGTTGGTGCCGATGAAGGGTGGCTTGGAGGTCACCCAAAAGAACTGGCGGGCCATCAGCTTGTCTCTGGAGAACTGCATCGAAACCCAAACAGCGGTCACCGATTTAGCCCAGGTGAAGATTCCAGTGGATGCTATCTGGGGGACGAGGGATCCCTTCATGGCCCCCGCAGGATTGCGGATCATCGAGCGGATGCGCGGTGTTGCCTCCACCAAGGTCGACGGTGCTGATCACGTCATTCGGCAAAAGTTTGCGGAAGAAATCGCACGACTCGTGGATAACCCCAGCCCGCCGACCACACCCATTCGCGTGGTGAAGCAGAGGGTCTAGCCGAGGTAGCGAAGAATCGCCCGGAGAGTTTCTGCTGGCTTATCTCTATGCACGCTGTGACCAGCGCCCTCGATGACCTCGTAGGTCATCTGCGGGTTAGCCTCCACCATCCGCTTCGCATAGTCGTTGCAGAACATGGAGCCCGCAGCCGGGTCAGCGCCAATCACATGAGTGGGAGTGGATAGCGCTGTGGCTTCTGTCGTGATGTTCCACGGATCGTTATCGAACACCGCGTGCTCGAGAGCCCACAAGCTGGACTGCCGGTGAGCCTGAACCTTGAGCTCCACATCCAGAGGATGCCAGTGAGGGTTGGCTCCTCGAATGTCCTCCACACTCTGGTGGAGGTGACCCTGGCGCTGGTTCTCCAACACCTGTTCCCTCGTCGCATCCCCCAGTTCTAGGGCGGGGTCCAGGAGAATCAGTCGCTTGGCCCACGTGGTGTTGTGGTGGGCTGCGAACACAGCGCTAGCGGCACCAATCGAGTGCCCGATGACCACATCCCAGCCACCACCACCCTCAGGTGTCGTGGCGGCTAAGTCTTCTGCAAAGTCTTCGATCCGGTAGGAGGTGCCCCGGGGAGCCAGTCCGTGACCGCGCAGGTCCACCGCGGTGGCAGACCACCCTGCTTTCGCAAGCGCTTCTGACACCTGCCAGGTCGTGGCAGCCGATGATCCGAGCCCGTGCACGACAAGGGCTTTCCGGGTGGCGCTCGCGTGTCCCCAGTGAAGCCTGGGGAGGGCAAGAGCAACCATGGCCCACAGTCTAAAGGGGACTCTCTTCGGTGACATTTTCCGTGTCACCCTGTTACGCAACGCCTGTGGTGTGCTGCTAGCTAGTCAAAATCCGTTATTTTCTCAATAGATTTTCTGCTCCAGCCTTCCTAGGCCAGCTTCTTCTCCATAAACACGCTCAACGGGTCATCGATATAGCCACCGAAGGGTGTGCGAATGCGGTACCCCAGCGATTCATACAGGGCGATGGACTCTGGCTGGTGGGTCCCGGTTTCTAGCCGAAGCAGGGTAAAGCCTGCGCCAAAGGCGCGGCTTTCCAGTTCTGCCATCAGCACCCGGGCAACGCCTTGGCGGCGAAACTCCTGGCTGACAAACAAGCGCTTCACTTCCGCATAGCTGCCTTTGTTCACATATCCCACACAACCGATCAGAGTGTCGAGGTCCTCGGCGCCGAGAAGAAGGTTTCCCGGCTCACTCAGATCATCCGGGTCCACCAGGTGGTTGCTCTCCTCCGGGTAGAGGGATTGCAACAAAATCGTGGAAGCCTCGATCAGGTGATGGACTTCTGAGGACTGAGCTTCTCGAATAGACAGCGCCATGGCGGTTCCTAGAGCGATTCCGGGTAGGAGGAGTCCGCTACACCATACATTTCGCGGACCTCAACGTCGCACTGCAGAAGACCCTCGATGCCTTTCTGGATGCGCGCCACAGTGTCCAAAGACAGGTGTGTCTTCCAGAGATCCCGTGTGGTCCACTTCTCCACCAAGACCACACGCCCCTCCACTTCCTCGTGGAGGGCATAGAGCTCACATCCCTCTTCGAGGTGGACCTCGGGGGACACCTCGAGAAGAACCCTCATGACCTCGTCGTAGTGCTCGGGTTTGGGGGTGAAGGTGGCGATTACGATGCAGGGTTGTGACATAGGCAAACCTCTCAGGGGAGTCTGGCTCAAGCGTAGCTCCGCATTACGCTTGGACCATGAAGAACCCCTTCCTCATCACCGGTGTGCTTTCCATTGCTTTGTGGGTGACTATTCGGGAGCAGGCCTTCGAGGCTGATCCCTTCCTCGCCTCCATCGCGACAGTCCTTCTTTTGGGGTATGGACTTTTTGGCGTGTTCTCCTCGCTTCGCAAGAAGCCGGACCAGGAGTAGGGATGTCTCTGCTGGCCCACCTGGTGGCGGAAGCGACCGCGTGAGCTCAGCGGCGCTGCTGGAGGTGGTTGATTCCGACGGCCCCGGTGATGCCGGCGAGGAATAATGCCGTGATGCCGACAATGTAGGCGGTAACGCCACCCCATCCCAGTGAGCCGGTGGGGTCGAGGAAGAAGTAGGGATACCAGTCCACGAACTGTCCCCGGACCAGGGTTATCAGCGCCCAGGTCAGTGGGTAGGAGGCGCCAATCCAGAGTGTGTTCCAGCCAATTCGTGGTCGTCTGGCTCGAATAATCCAGTCGGCCAACAAATAGATCGGGATGGCAACGTGGGTGACTTCGTTGTGAAAGTCCAGATGGTCGGGTTCTCGCAGCAACCAGTTATAGACCAGCCCGACGACTACGGCATAGACCGTGAAGTTCGCCCGAACAGTGGCGTAGAGCACCGTGTCGACGGCTTTGCTCCAGGCGAGGATGCCCCCGGCAAACAACACCACGATGTTGGAGTAGCTGGTCTGGTTGGTCAGATAGGCAAAGTGCGTTTCCGGCGTGAAAGTCCCCTCCGCCACCTGACCGGAGATGAGGTCGATGTAGGCGGCCACAATGAGGAGCCCCAGGGCGATATCGAGGGAGCCTCGAAGCTTCCGTGAACCAGGGATGGCAACACTGGAGTTCACGGTTCCCTAACTTAGCGCGGTTCGTAGCGAACTCGGAGGTGTCGCCCAGAGTCGAGGCACAATTCTTCCTACACTCGAGGCATGGAACACGCCACCGCCTCCACCGGGCCTTTTGACCTGATCACGGGATTGCCGGTGCATGTTTTCATCACCCACGCAGTCGTGGTTCTCCTGCCCCTGGCAGTCCTGACCCTGATTCTTGTCATCACCATTCCCAAACTTCGAGCGCACTACCGCTACCCGGCAGTGGGGCTTGCGATTGTGGGCGCTATTTCGGCGATCATCGCCGAGCAGTCAGGCGAAGCCCTCGAGGCTCGAGTGGGATCCGCTGGCCAACACTCTGAATGGGGCGAGATGCTCCCCCCGGTTGCCGTGGCTCTCGCAGTTCTTTCAGTTATCTGGCTTATCGTGGCGCGCATGGCATCATCTCGGGGAAAAGTTCTCGCCGCCGTCATCGGTGGCGTCATTGTTGTCCTCGGCATCATCGCGGTGGTCATCACTGTCCTCGCCGGTCACTCCGGTGCTGAAGAGACCTGGTCAGAGCGCATTGAGGGCACTGACTCTGCGGTCACCGAGATGGACACCGATGAGGAGATGATGCCGGTGGAGCCCGATGGTGGCACCGGAGCCGGTGGTGGCAGTGACGTTTTGGGCCTTGAGACAGTGTCACTCAACAACACTGAGGAGAGCTGCTGGGCCATCATCGACGACAACGTCTATGACCTGACCGACTGGATTAGCTCTCACCCCGGGGGTTCTAGTCGCATCATTGGTCTGTGTGGCACCGATGGGACCAGCCAGTTCCAGGGACAACACGGCGGCTCCTCCTCAGCGCAGGGAACTCTCGAGCGCTACCTCTTGGGAGCTGTGGGCGACCCCATCCCCTAAACCTCGTAGGTTTCCAGGCGCTCCACCGGTAACTCGACTGCGTCGGCCAGTTCGGCTTTCAAGCGCACAATGGCGGGCGCATCGAAGTGCGCGTGCCAGTGATCGCGCGTGGTGAAGCGCTCATAGAGCATGAGGCCGCCATCGACGGCATCGAAGAGTCGATACTCCTCGCAGCCCTCCAGGGCCCGAATTTCTGGCAACAATTCCAGGATGAGCGCTCGAGTGAATTCGCGCTTGCCGGGCAGGGGTGTCAGTCGAACAAAGACCGTGCAGGGACCGCTCATCCCAGGAAGTGTAGGGGCCTATCCTGTGGGAGTGGATGTCCCGGGAGTCGAGTGAGTGGCATTAGTCCCTTGAGCGCTTAATAATCTGAACAGGCTCGGTATCCGGGTGCGGGGACATGTCTTTGCCCCGAAGGTCCGGGTGGGCGCTGCGGAAGATTGTCGGCACGAGGAACCCGAGCAGGGCGAAGATGCTGGCCGCGACAAAACCTCCCAGTGAGCCAAAGCCGTCGATCGCGAACCCCGCGACCGCAGACCCGAGCGCCGCGCCCACCAATTGGCCAGAGCCCATCCAGCCATAGGCCTCCGCTGTTTCGGAGAACTTCACGCTGGAGGAGACGATCGCAAACATGACGGCCAGGGCGGGGGCAATTCCTGCTCCGGCGATCAGCAGCGCCAGCGCAATCCACCAGAAATCGAGAACGGCCCCGGCGAGGGCGATACCCACAAAGACCACAAACATGCGGGCGGCAAGGGCCCAGGGCCCAATTGCCAACCCGCCAAGAGCGAGCCCTCCGATGATGGAGCCCACTGCCCAAATGGACAAGATGATTCCAGCCTCTGGACCGCCGTGACCAAACACCGAGACCACAGCGACCTCGACTGCGGCGGCAGAGCCAATCAGCAAGAAGCCAACCACAGTGGCGAGAACGACGGGGGGCTTGGCTAGGACCGCGCCCATTTTGCTTTTGCTTCGGGGGATTTTGACTTCGCCGAGTTCCCGGCAGGAGAGGAACCAGAGACCGCCGAGGATCAAGAATGCTCCGGCCACGATGATGGCCAACTGGGTGGAGATTTGGGTGGCTATGAAGGTGGTCACCACGGGACCTGCGATCCAAATGATCTCCTGGGCGGAGGCATCTAAAGAAAACAGGGGGGTGAGTTGTTTGGAGGTCACCATTGTGGGATAGATGGTGCGAACGGCGGGCTGGACCGGAGGAGTGGCCAGTCCACCGACAAAGCCCACCGCTATATAGGCACCAATCGGCATCGACACGAAGGCAATACCCGCCATGGCAAAAGCCGAAACCACGATGGTGAGGATAATCACGGGGCGCATCGCCCAATATCCCATCCACCGCGACGTGAGCGGGCCCGCAAGAGCTTGACCGAGGCTCGTGGCAGCGAGCACTAAGCCGGCCAAACCGTAGGAATTGAAGATCTGTTCGATGTGCAGGAGGTACGCCAGAGAGATCATTCCTGACGGAAGCCTCGCGGTGAGCTGCGCCGCGATAATTCGGGCTACTCCGGGAGTTTTCAACAGGTCTGCGTATTTGTTCACAACCCTCCAAGCTTACGCCCGCGGTATGGGTGTCGGTGGTCCCTGAAACAGTGGCCTGTGGGGGGACAAGAAGTAGCCCTCAGGTTGTGGAAAACTCCGCAAAGTTGTCCACAGGTGTGGAGGACACGCCCACAACATGTGGGGTAGGCAATTTGTCGGAAGTGCCATATATAGTGGTCAAGCTGTCGAAGGAGAAAGTGCCCTCTGAGCACCACCGGGGACGGAAAACCAACAGAAAACAACGCGATTTGTGGTCCCCGGGCCAAAGAACGAGGAGAAGTACATGAACATCACTGTGGTGAAGCGCAACGGCGAAAAAGAAGCCTACGACGCGAACAAAATTAACCTGGCAATCGAGCGTGCAGCAGAGGGGCTGGACGACTCCATTACATGGGTAACCCAGATCGCGAGCGAGCTTGAATTGACGCTGTTCGATGGCATCACCACTCAGCAGCTCGATGAGGCGGTCATCCAGGTCGCACTGCAGAACGTCAAAGATGACCCTGCCTTCGATGTGTTGGCCTCACGTCTCCTCGTGAAGACCATTTACAAGCGCGTTCTCGGAGATTACGACTCGCCCGCAAAGCTGAAAGAGCTCCACGCCCAGCACTTTGAAGAGAACGTCCGTCGCGGCGTGGAAGAGGGCCTCATCGACGAGCGCCTCATTCAGATGTTTGACTTCGACCGTCTCGCTGCCGCCCTGGAGCCCAGCCGTGACGAACTGCTCAAGTACATCGGTGTCGTGACCTTGAACAACCGCTACGGCATCAAGGGACGAAACGGTGACCCCCTCGAGGTTCCCCAGTACTTCTGGATGCGAATCGCCATGGGCTTGTCGCTGAACGAGGAAAACCCCACTGAGCACGCTCTGCGCTTTTACGAGAAGATGTCGAAGCTTGAGTACTTGGCTGCGGGATCCACGCTCGTCAACGGTGGAACCAGCTACCCCCAGCTCGCGAACTGCTTCGTCATGGAAATGCAGGACGACATCGAGCACATCGCCAAGACCACCCGCGATGTGATGTGGCTGACCAAGGGAACCGGAGGCATTGGCTTGGCTGTGACCAAGCTCCGCGCCCAGGGATCCCCGATTCGCTCGAACAACACCACGTCGACCGGTCCCATTCCCTTCATGCACACCATCGACTCGGTGCTTCGCGCCGTGTCCCGCGGTGGCAAGAAGTTTGGAGCGCTCTGCTTCTACATGGAGAACTGGCACCTGGACTTCCCCGAGTTCCTCGATCTTCGCCAGAACTCCGGTGACCCCTACCGCCGGACCCGCACCGCGAACACCGCCGTGTGGATTTCTGACGAGTTCATGAAGCGCGTGGAAAACGACGAGCCCTGGTACCTCTTCGACCCGCTCGAGGTTGCTGACCTGAACGAGCTCTACGGTGCTGCGTTCTCCAAGCGGTACGCCGAGTATGCGGAGATGGCCGAAGCCGGCAAGCTCAACATGTTCAAGAAAATCGGCGCCCGGGAGCAGTTCAAGGCGATTCTGATTTCTCTCCAGGGCACCAGCCACCCGTGGCTGACCTGGAAGGACACCATCAACAACCGTGCCATCAACAACAACACCGGCACGATTCACCTCTCCAACCTCTGCACCGAAATCTGCTTGCCGCAGGATGTTGACAACGTGTCGGTCTGTAACCTCGCCTCCATCAACCTCTCGCAGCACGTTCTCGACGGGAAGATGGATTGGGAGAAGATCGACGAGAGTGCCCGCATTGCGGTGCGCCAGTTAGACAACCTGATCGACATCACTCGCTCCAGCGTTCAGGAAGCGGACTACTCCAACGAGCAGAACCGTGCAGTGGGTCTCGGCGTTATGGGCTTCACCGACGTCATCGAGCGCTTTGGGTTCAGCTACGAAAGCGAAGAGGCCTACGACCTGATCGACGAAATCATGGAGCATGTCTCCTACGCCGCCATCGATGAGTCTGCGAACCTCGCTCGCGAGCGCGGCTCCTACAACAACTTCGAGGGCTCGCGCTGGGCCCAGGGCATCGTGCCCCTGGACACCATCGACCTCACGGAGGCCGACCGCGGCGTTCCCGTTGAGGTGAACCGCACCACCCGTCTGGACTGGGACGCTCTGCGCGAGAAGGTCAAGGGCGGTATGCGTAACGCCACCCTGATGGCCATCGCTCCGACTGCCTCTATCGGTCTTGTCGCGGGAACGACTCCGGGTCTTGACCCCCAGTTCTCGCAGATCTTCAGCCGCTCGACCAGCTCGGGTAAGTTCCTCGAGGTCAACCGCAACCTGGTGGCCGCTCTGCGCGAGCACGGCCTGTGGGAGTCCACCCGTGAGGACATTCTGCGAAACCAGGGTGACATCCAAGAGCTGGCCTCGATTCCCCAGGACATCAAGGACACCTTCAAGACCAGCTTCCAGCTCTCCCCGTTTGCCTTCCTCGAGGTAGCGGCCAGGGCGCAGAAGTGGATTGATCAGGCGATCAGCCGCAACATGTATTTGGAGACCAGGGACATGGACGACTTGATGTCGATTTACACCGGTGCATGGAAGCGTGGCGTCAAGACCACGTACTACCTGCACATGAAGCCTCGCCACACCGCCGAGCAGTCGACGGTGAAGGTGAACAAGTCTGAGCAAATCAACAGCTCAGGTGGTTCAGGAGCGCCGAAGAAGGGCTTTGGTGCAGCAGCACCTGCCTCGGCTGAGCCTGTCGCCGCTGGGTCCGGTACCCCCAAGAAGGGTTTCGGTTTTGGCGGAGCACCGAAGGCGGGTGAGTGATCACCATGACTTCCGATTCCACGACCATCGACGGTTACGCCGTCCCTACAGACCCCATGGACCTTCTGCAGTGCGATAGCTGCCAGTAGCTCCGACATTTACACACACACAAACAACGATCTAGAGATAGGAAAAAACAATGGGAATCCTCGGACAAGGAGTTCAAGAAGGTCTGCTGCTCAAGCCTGTGAAATACAAGTGGGCCATGGACCTCTACGACCAGGCTGTTGCTAACACCTGGTTCCCCAACGAAATTCAGTTGGGTGAAGACATTGCTGACTTCAAGAAGATGACGGATGAAGAGCGTCACGCCATCACCTTCTTGATGAGCTACTTCAACCCCAGCGAGTTGCTGGTGAACAAGGCACTGGCGTTTGGTGTGTACCCCTACATCAACGCACCCGAAGCTCACCTCTACCTCGCGAAGCAGATGTGGGAGGAAGCGAACCACTGCATGAGCTTTGAGTACGTACTCGAAACCTTCCCGATCGACCGTGAGAAGGCTTACGCCTCACACGTCGATGTTCCCTCCATGGCACGCAAGGAGGACTTCGAAGTGAAGTTCATCCGTCGCATGACCGAGGACACCATCGACATCAACACCACCGAGGGTAAGAAAGACTTCGTTCGCAACCTGGTTGCCTACAACGTCATTCTCGAGGGCATCTGGTTCTACTCGGGCTTCATGGTTGCCCTGAGCTTCCGCCAGCGCAACCTGCTGCGTAACTTTGGTTCCTTGGTGGACTGGATTGTGCGCGACGAGAGCCTGCACCTGAAGTTCGGTATCAACTTGATCCTGACGGTGCTCGAAGAGAACCCTGACCTGCAGACCCCCGAGTTTGCAACAGAGATTCGTCAGATGATTCTCGACGCTGTGGAAATGGAAGAGGCCTACAACCACGACCTTCTCCCCAACGGCATCCTCGGCCTGAACGCGAACTACATCAACCAGTACGTGAAGTACCTGGCTGACCGTCGCCTCGAGGAGCTCGGATTCGAGACCGAATACAACGTCTCGAACCCCGCCAAGTGGATGGCCACAGCAAACGACACCTTGCAGTTGGTGAACTTCTTTGAGTCCACCAACACCTCATATGAGGTCAATGCAACATCGTCACGATAGGGACAAAGCCCTAGTAAACTAAGAGGTGCAGGGGGAGGAGACAGCGACGGAGTCTCCTCCCCCTGCCTTTTCTTTTGGCTCCCTGGCGTGTGAGGATTGAGAGTATGAAGACTCCCGATGGCCAGCTCTCGGTAACGCTCAACACCGGTGACCAGATTCCTCAGCTAGGGCTGGGTGTTTTCAAAGTCGACGATGACGTCTGCGAACAGATTGTTCTCGACGCTCTCGAGGTGGGCTACCGCCACATCGACACCGCGATGATCTATCGCAACGAAGCAGCAGTGGGTCGAGCTATCGCCTCGAGCGGGATTGCCCGGGACGAGCTTTTTGTCACCACGAAGCTGTGGAACTCTGATCAGGGTGCGACGGCAACACCGGCGGCCCTGGCGACCAGCCTGGAGCTTTTGGGTCTTGAGTATGTGGACCTGTATTTGATTCACTGGCCAGCTCCGCTTCGGGATGAATACGTCGCAAGTTGGTGGGCGCTGGAGGAGATTCACCAGCAGGGACTGGCACGAGCTATTGGTGTCTCCAACTTTGAACCAGAACACCTTGAGCGCGTCCTGGAAGAGGGAAGCATTGTCCCGGCCATCAACCAGGTTGAGCTCCATCCGGCCTTCCAGCAGCGAAAACTTCGCGGGTTCCAAGAGCCACTGGGCATCATCACCGAAGCCTGGGGTCCCCTGGGACAGGGCAAGTACGAGCTCTCTGAGTTACCAGGGCTCACCGAGATAGCGCAGGCTCACGGCAAGAGCATCCAGCAGATCGTGCTGCGCTGGCACCTGCAAGAAGGCGTCGTGGTGTTCCCGAAGACGGTGCGGAAAGAGCGCATGATCGAAAACTTGTCGGTCTTTGACTTCGAGCTGAGCCCTGAGGAAATGACGGCGCTGGCAGCCATGGACGCTGATCGACGGGTTGGGACACACCCGATGGATGGCAACTGGTAATCGTATGAGTCGCCTTGATGGCGCACTGAGTCCCTATTTGCTCTCCCACGCCCACCAGAGCGTGGACTGGTTCCCCTGGGGGACCGAAGCTTTTGCCGAGGCCGCAAGCAGGGACTGCCCGGTGATGATCTCCATTGGCTACTCCACCTGCCACTGGTG
>JAQBZV010000017.1 GCA_027728145.1 Actinomycetota bacterium
CATCCCGGTGGGGGTCTGATGACCTTTTCGTAATTGAGGCCGACGAGTCGGACCGATCCTTTGTGGGGTACGCACCGGCTGTGGTGATGATCACCAACATCGCAGCAGACCACCTTGACTTCTATGGAACCCTCGACGCGATTTATGACGCCTTTGAGGAGTGCGCCAGAACAGCCACCCAGGCTGTGGTGCTGTGCGCGGATGACGAGGGGACCAGACACCTTGCGACTCGACTGGAGGCAAGCGCGACGCTGCTCACCTACGGCGTCAGCCCGGACGCGGATGTGGTCCAGAGTGACCTTGTGCCGGGCCCCACCGCGCGGTTTAGCGTGACCTACAAAAATGAGAGTGCTGTGTGTGAGTTGGCGGTTCCCGGCAGGCTCAACGCGCTGAACGCCACGGGCGTTATCGCGACCCTGGTGGCCACTGGATTCTCTCTGGAGGACGCGGCTGTGGCGGCCAGTGGGTTTCGAGGCGCCGATCGGCGTTTCCAGTTTCATGGGGACATTTCTGGTGTTCGTTTTTATGACGACCACGCTCACCACCCCACGGAGGTTGCTGCAGCCCTCGAGACAGCGCGGGCAGTGGTGGGGGAGGGGTCTGTCATCACAATGTTCCAGCCACACCTGTATTCGCGAACCCAATACATGGCGGCTGAGCTGGCAGAGGCTTTTTCTGCGGGAAGCGACCACACCATCTTTTTAGACATCTTTGGGTCCAGGGAGGATCCCATTGAGGGTGTGACAACGGACCTGATTCTCCAGAAAATGGCCGAGGGTTCCTCCTTCGAGTTCGAGCCGGACTGGGATCGAGCCTGTGACCTGGCGGTTCGGCGCGCCAGGCCCGGTGACATTGTGTTGACGATGTCCACGGGAGACCTCTACCAAATCGTTCCGCAGCTCTTGGAGGCTAAGCGTCGAGTAGAGGAGGGCGCGGGTGGATAGGCCAGAGGGCTTTTCGTCTCGGTCACCCCGGCGCGAAAAATCCTCTCGCCGAAAAGGTTCGAAGCCGGCGCAAAGGGTTCGGGCTGCGACTCAGCAACGTGTGTCGGCCGAAAAAGCTGAGTATCGGAGGTTCACGGAGGCCACTAGGCGCCGCCGGATTACCTGGGCCGTGTCGCTCGGTAGCGTGGGCGCGTTGGTTCTGAGTGTTGTGGTCTTGACACTCTCGCCGGCACTCTCGTTTCGGGAGGTCCGTGTCGAGGGCGGCGACCGAGTGACCTCCAGCGCTGTTGCGGATGCCTTGGGAGGCCTGTACGGGGAACCTCTCGCTCGGGTCAGTGACGAGCGAGTACAGCAAGCACTCGAGCCGCTGACTCTCATCCAGGCGTTTGAGACACGAATTGAGCCGCCGGGAACCCTCGTGGTCACCATCGTGGAGCGAAAACCCCTCGGTGCGGTTAGTGCCAGCGGTGCTTTTGACGTTGTCGATGCCGCCGGGGTGGTGCTCTGGGAGGAGCCCGCCCTGCCCACCGGCTTGCCCCGAATTCTGGTCGAGGCAGATTCCTCATCACCCAGCTTCAGTGCGATTAGCCGTGTCCTGTTAGCACTTCCCGAGGAGTTGCTTGTTCAGGTTGAGGGAATCACTGCCACCACACTCGACGATGTGCGCTTCACTATCCGCGGAAGCTCCCACGAGGTTGTGTGGGGATCCTCAGAGCGGTCGGTCGAAAAAGCCAGGGTGTTGCGAGCTGCTCTCATTGCCCTGGAGACCGAGGAATCACAGGTCGTTGATGTCACAACTCCCGACAGCATGGTGGTCCGGGCTCGAGGCTGAGTTTTCTCGGCGTCAAGTGGGTTCCACGACACGCCCAGCACCTCCAGGGATGAAGTGCTCAGGCGCCCTACCTTCAATCGAGAACATAAAGTGAAGAATACTCTCATCTTCAACTAGAACTTGAATGTTTACACCAAAGGAGAACCGTTGTCCGGTCAACACAACTACAACGCCCTGATCAAGGTAGTGGGGGTCGGAGGTGGTGGCGTCAACGCCATCAACCGAATGATCGACCGCGGCCTGCGGGGAGTCGAGTTCATTGCCATCAACACTGACGCCCAGGCGTTGTTGATGAGCGATGCGGATGTGAAGCTGGACGTGGGTCGAGACCTCACCCGCGGCTTGGGTGCCGGGGCGGACCCCGAAATTGGCCGCCGGGCGGCGGAGGACCACCAAGAAGAAATCGAGCAAGCTCTTGCGGGGGCTGACATGGTGTTTGTGACCGCTGGTGAAGGTGGTGGGACGGGAACCGGAGGCGCACCCGTCGTGGCCCGCATCGCCAAGTCCATTGGTGCCTTGACCGTGGGGATTGTGACGAAGCCCTTCGCGTTTGAAGGTAAGCGCCGGATGTCTCAGGCTGAGGTGGGTGTTCAAGCTCTCAAGGACGAGGTGGACACGCTCATCGTCGTTCCCAACGACCGCCTTCTTGAAATTTCCGACCGAACCATCAGCATGCTGGAAGCCTTTGAGACCGCAGATCACGTACTCCTGGCGGGCGTGCAGGGAATCACAGACCTCATCACTACGCCTGGTCTCATCAATCTTGACTTCGCGGACGTAAAATCGGTCATGCAAGACGCGGGCACTGCTCTGATGGGGATTGGGTCAGCTCGGGGAGCGGACCGCGCCGTGAAGGCCGCCGAGCTCGCCGTGGCGTCGCCATTGTTGGAGTCCAGCATCGAGGGAGCACAGGGTGTGCTGCTCTCGATTCAGGGTGGCTCGAATCTGGGACTTTACGAAATCAATGACGCCGCAAAACTCGTGGAAGAGGCCGTGCACCCCGATGCCCTCATCATTTTCGGAGCGGTCATTGATGACTCCCTCGGCGATGAGGTCCGCGTCACCGTGGTGGCTGCAGGGTTTGACGAGTCTCACCAACACCCTGCAAAGGCGCCGGTAGCTGCGGCGGAAGTGGAGCCCAGTCCTGCTTCGCACGGCGCGGCCCCTGATGCCGAGGAATCGTGGCTTTTGCCCTCCGAAGAGCGGCCTGCCGCCGAGCCGGGAGAAGTACCCGCGTTTGCTGCGGAGTCCGATGACGATGGTGAGCTCGACGTTCCAGAATTCCTCCGGTAGGAACGGGTGTCCGAGACGCTCGCGGATCGGTGGCAATCCGTCCAGGAGCAGGTAAGCAAGGCCTGCCTGGATAGTGGCAGAAGCCCTGAGGAGGTCACCACGATTGTGGTGACTAAATTCCACCCTCCAAGCCTGGTGCGCGAGCTGTACGCCTTGGGGGTGCGCCACGTAGGGGAGAATCGACACCAGGATGCCGCTCCCAAGGCACAAGAGGTAGCCGACCTTGACCTGAGCTGGCATTTTGTGGGCCAGTTGCAATCCAACAAGGCCCGCGCTGTTGCCGCCTATTGTGGCGTCATTCACTCTGTTGACCGGGAATCCCTGGTGGATGCTTTGGCTAAATTCGAGGAATCTGTGGATGTCTTTCTCGAAGTCAATCTCACCGACGTGCCCGGCCGAGGGGGAGTGGAGCCTGAGGACCTGACGAAGCTGGCTGAGAGCACTCTGGCTGCGGGCAACCTTCGGCTGCGAGGCCTGATGGCAGTGGCCCCCCAAGATGAGAGTCCGGCAGACGCGTTTGACCGGGTTCTGACCTACCGGGACAACCTCCTCACGGTTGCTCCCAGCGCAACTGAGCTATCTCTTGGTATGTCAGGGGACTTTCCCGAGGCGATTGCCCGTGGCGCGACACACCTGCGCATAGGCACGGCAATCACGGGAAAACGCCCCCAAGCCACCTAGCCTTAAAGGGTAATCCTGCGAACAAGGGGCACTCATGGCAAATGCACTACGCAAAACACTGGAATTTCTCGGACTTGCCGAGGAGTCTCACGATGACCACCAGTCATCCAAGTCTCCGTCGCGCCCAGAGAGCCCTCAACCTGCCCCCCGCGCCACCGTCACCCCGCTCCGTCGGGGTTCTAAAAACGGGATGAGTGATGTGAACGAAATTTTGACTGTCCACCCCAAAAAGTACGACGACGCCAAGGCCATTGCCGAGACCTTCCGCGAGGGCATCCCGGTCATCATCAACCTGACTCAGATGAGCGAATCAGAGGCTCGTCGTTTGGTGGACTTCTCCAGCGGTCTTTCGCAGGGTCTCCACGGACACATTGAGCGGGTAACGCCCAAGGTCTTCCTGCTCTCTCCCTCTCACGTTTTAGTGAGTGGCGAGGGTGATGGCGTGGAATCAGAGCTCGACGCCTCGCTCGTCGACTAAGACAACTCACGGGTCGAGCCCGGCATAATAGGAGGCATGGTCTCCGTTCTTGCAACCCTGCTCTATGTCGGGTTGTACATATTTTTCATCGCCATGTGGGTGAGGTTCATTTTCGATTGGGTTCGCGTTCTGTCGCGGACTTTCCAGCCCAAGGGACTGTTCTTAGTTGCTGCAGAGGCGGCCTATAGCGTCACGGATCGGCCTCTGTCCGCGGTCCGCAAAGTGGTTCCCACACTCCGGTTTGGCGGGGCGGGAATCGATCTTGGATGGAGTGTTCTCATGATTGGAACCCTAATTTTGCTCTCGATTGTGGGCTCCTTTCGCTAGCCTTCGCCGATTTCGGAGCCGGCGCGCTAGGCTTATGAGAGGATTTCAGACATCGCGAGGATGACCGCCGGATCCCACCCCAGAACTAAAAGAGGTACGTTTCATGGCTTTGACAGCTGAAGACATTGTCAACAAGCGCTTTCAGTCGACGAAGTTTCGCGAAGGTTATGACCAAGACGAGGTTGACGATTTTCTCGACGAGGTCGTCGTCGAGATGCGTCGAGTTCTCGCGGAGAATGACGAGCTATCCCAGAAACTAGCCGCCAGTGAGGCGCGGATTGCTGAGTTGCAGCGATCCGGTGGGTCCGCAAGCTCTGTTGGAGTGAGCCCGCTCCCGACCGCCGGTGGCGACGTCGTCGAGGCAGAGAACGCCAACAATCTTTTGCAGCTCGCCCGCAGACTCCACGAGGAGCACGTGCGCGAGGGAATCCAGAAGCGTGATGAGCTCATCGCCGAGGGTCACGCTCAAGCTGCCCGAATCGTTCAAGAGGCCGAAACTGAGCACCAACATGCGAAGGTGCGGCTCTCCGCGGAGCGCCAGTCAATCGAGGGCGAGGTTGAGCAGTTGCGCAACTTTGAGCGCGAATATCGTGCCAGTCTGAAAGCGTTCATTAGTCAGCAGGTTCAAAATTTGGATTCGCCTTCACTGCCCACTTCTCGCTCAGAAGGTGCGTAGCAGCGTTTGTAACCTGAGGGGGCTCTTCCCACCGAAGCGCCCTGTGCGAGGCAGCTAGTGCCTGAAACGCGAACGATAGCTGTTCCCGAGGGTTTGGGGGGCGAAAGGCTCGATGTCGTGCTCAGTCGTTTGTTTGGTTTCTCACGCGCCTTTGCCCAGGGTGTAATCGATGAAGGCGGGGCACTCCTCGATGGCGCAGCGGGGGGAAAGTCCGATCGGGTGCGCTCAGGCGCCCTGTTGGAGGTCACCTTTGAGCCCAAAAAGGCACCCACAATTGTCCCCATAATTGTCGATTCCATGACGATTCTGTATGACGATGATGACGTTGTCGTCATCGACAAACCCCCAGGGTTGGCCGCTCACCCTGCGCCCAGCTGGGATGGACCCTCAGTTCTTGGAGCACTCGCCGGTGCTGGGTATCGCATCTCCACCTCCGGCCCTCCTGAGCGCCAAGGGATTGTGCATCGCCTTGATGTGGGAACCTCCGGAGTGATGGCGGTGGCCAAGAGTGAGGTCGCTTACAGTCGGTTAAAACGAGCCTTCAAAGCGCGCGAGGTTCAGAAGACCTACCACGCGCTGGTCCAGGGACACCCGGATCCGAGCACAGGCACCATCGATGCCCCCATCGGGCGACACCCCAGCTCATCCTGGAAGTTTGCGGTAGTGGCCGGTGGCCGCGCCTCCATCACCCACTACGAGGCCATCGAATCCTTTGCCTCAGCGAGCCTTCTGCGGGTGAGCTTAGAAACGGGTCGGACCCACCAAATTAGGGTTCACATGAGCGCTCATCGTCATCCCATTGTGGGCGACAGTCTCTATGGCGCGGACCCGACTATTGCGGAACGGTTGGGGGTATCTCGGCAGTGGTTGCACGCCAGTGAGCTGGAGTTCACTCATCCCGTGAGTGGCAAGCCCGTGCGTGTTGAGTGCGACTTTCCTGACGACCTTAATGTCGCACTTGAGCGCTTAAGGGCCTAGGTCCCGGGGCGCCTTCGTCATGGAGGGGTTCTCCGGTTTACTCTGGAGATTCCCCACCCCCTAGGAGCCCTTGGTGACACAGTCCAGCGACTCATTCGCACACCTCCACGTGCACACTGAGTATTCAATGCTGGATGGCGCAGCCAAGATTTCTGACCTTGTTGATGAGGTTGCTCGTCAAGAGATGCCTGCGGTGGCGATTACGGACCACGGCGTCATGTTTGGTGCCTACGAGTTTTGGAAGACGGCCACCACTGCGGGCGTAAATCCAATTATTGGGATCGAGGCCTACCTCACTCCCGGTACCCCCCGGGGAGACAGAACACGGGTCAAGTGGGGCTCCGGAGGTGAGGACGATGTTTCCGGCGCCGGTGCGTACACCCACCTGACTCTGATGGCAGAGAACACGACTGGAATGCACAACCTGTTCCGGATGTCCTCGCTCGCCTCTCTGGAGGGTTATTACTTCAAGCCCCGGATGGACCGGGACTTGCTCCACACCTATGCCTCGGGGGTTATTGCCACCACCGGTTGCCCGAGCGGTGAGGTACAAACCCGCTTGCGGCTGGGCCAGTACGACGAAGCTCTGGCTGCTGCTGCTGAATTTAGGGACATTTTTGGCGCAGATAACTACTTTGTCGAACTGATGGATCATGGGCTTGGTATCGAAAAACGAGTGATGTCTGATCTTGTTCGACTGTCGAAGGACCTAGGTATTCCTCTGTTGGCCACCAACGACCTCCACTACACGAAGGCCGAGGACTCTGAAGCGCATGCTGCGTTGCTGTGCGTGCAGTCGGGGTCAACGCTTGATGACCCCAAGCGTTTCAAGTTTGACTCCAGTGAGTTCTACGTCAAATCTGCAGCTCAGATGCGCACACTTTTTGCGGACTTCCCTGAAGCCTGCGACAACACACTCTTGATTGCGCAACGCGCCTCGGTGTCTTTTGATGAAGCGGCGAACTACATGCCGATCTTCCCGGTCCCGGAGGGCGAAACAGAGACAAGCTTTTTCGAGAAAGAGGTGAAACGAGGGCTCCAGGCGCGCTATCCCGAGGGCATCCCGGAGCGTGTTCAGGCGCAAGCCGACTACGAGATTGGTGTCATTTCCCAGATGGGCTTCGCGAGCTACTTCCTCGTGGTGGCGGACTTCATCAACTGGGCGAAGGAGCACGGCATTCGGGTGGGCCCAGGGCGAGGATCTGGAGCTGGTTCGATGGCTGCCTACGCCATGCGCATTACCGAGCTCGACCCACTCCAACACGGTCTCATTTTTGAGCGATTCCTCAATCCCGACCGTGTCTCAATGCCCGACTTCGATGTGGACTTTGACGAGCGTAGGCGCGGGGAAGTGATCCGTTACGTCAGCGACAAATATGGTGACGATCGTGTGGCGCAGATTGTGACCTTTGGCACCATCAAGGCAAAGCAGGCTCTGAAGGATTCCTCTCGTGTACTCGGCTTTCCCTTCGGGATGGGGGAGAAGCTCACCAAGTTGATGCCGACCGGTGTCATGGGCAAGGAAATGTCCCTGGACGGGGTCCTAGACAAGACCCACGAACGTTATCGAGAAGCCGCCGATCTTCGAGAACTTGTGGAGTCAGATCCAGAAGCAAAGCAGGTCTTTGAAACCGCCCAGGGTTTGGAGAATCTCAAGCGCCAGTGGGGGGTTCACGCGGCCGGTGTGATCATGTCAAGCTCTCCGCTTCTTGACATCATCCCGATCATGAGGCGCGAGCAAGACGGCCAGATTGTTACCCAGTTCGACTTCCCAGCGTCGGAAGCTTTGGGGTTGGTCAAGATGGACTTTCTCTCGCTTCGAAACCTCACCATCATTGACGATGCGCTGGACAACATTGAGCTCAATAGCGGCCATCGTCCAGTCTTGGAGGAGCTCACCCTGGACGATGAGGCCGCGTATGCTCTGCTGAGCCGGGGGGACACCCTCGGTGTCTTCCAGCTCGATGGCGCGCCGATGAGGAGTTTGCTCCGGCTTCTGAAGCCCGACAGTTTTGACGATATTTCCGCCGTTCTGGCGTTGTATCGACCCGGGCCGATGGGCGCTGATTCCCACACAAACTACGCATTGCGCAAAAACGGACAGCAGGAGATAACTCCGCTGCACCCACAGCTGGCGGACGCGCTCCAGGAAGTGCTGGGCGAAACCTATGGGCTCATTGTGTATCAAGAGCAGGTCATGGAAATTGCCCAGAAACTCGCGGGGTACACGCTGGCCCAAGCTGACCTCTTGCGCCGGGCCATGGGTAAGAAGAAAAAGGAGGAGCTCGATATTCAGTTCGAAGCTTTCCGCGAGGGGATGAGACAGAACGGGTTCTCTGATGACTCGATTCAGGCCCTCTGGGAGGTGTTAGTTCCGTTCTCAGACTACGCATTCAACAAGGCCCACTCGGCTGCCTACGGAATGATTTCGTACTGGACTGCGTACCTGAAAGCCCACTACCCGGCGGAATACATGGCCGCACTCCTCACGAGTGTGAGCGACCAGAAAGACAAGTCCGCGATCTATCTCAATGAGTGTCGGCGGATGGGTATCAAGGTTCTCCCACCTGATGTCAACGAATCGATTGCCACCTTCAGCGCTGTGGGGGAGGACATTCGATTTGGGCTCGCAGCCATTAGGAATGTGGGAGTCGGTGTTGTCCAAGGAATTCGCGAATCGCGTGAGACTCACGGAGCTTTTGCGTCGTTTCATGACTTTGTGAAAAAAGTTCCCTCGACAGTATTGAATAAGCGAACGGTCGAGTCACTGATCAAAGGTGGGGCGTTTGATGGCCTCGGGCACACCAGACGCGCGCTTCATGACATTCACGAGTCCGTTGTGGAGTCTGCTGCCCGCGATAAAAAAGCAGAAGAGCACGGGGATGTGGGCTTTGATTTTGACAGCCTCTTTGAAGAATCGGGAACCGGGTCAACCCAGGTCGTTCCCGATCGACCCGAGTGGTCGAGAAAAGAGCTCTTGAGCTTGGAGCGGGACATGCTCGGGCTCTATGTCTCTGATCACCCGCTTGCGGGCCTCGAGGTCACCCTGGCGGCCGAGGCAGAGGTTTCCATCGTGGAGCTTCTCGCATCAGACCGGGAGGACGGTGAATCGGTCACCATTGCGGGTCTGGTGACTGCGGTGAGCCATCGGGTTGCCAGAACCAGTGGCAACCCTTACGCCCAGGTGACCATTGAAGATTTTGGTGGCGAAGTGGGGGTGATGTTCCTCGGCAAAACTTATAAGAATTACCAGACTGATTTGGTCGAGGACTCGATTGTGTCGCTGCGGGGACGAGTGTCTAGGCGGGATGACGGCCTGGGGCTCCACGCCATTGAGCTGTTCCCGTTGGATGTGTCACGGGACATGCGACATGAGCCACTGACGCTGACGGTCTCGGAATCTTTTGCCACCGTCCCTGTGCTGACCGCTCTCGATGAGGCATTGGGGCGACACGAGGGGCAGGCCACCGTGCGCCTGAGACTAGTGAAGTCAGGAGTCGCCAGAGTGTTTCAACTCCCGCGGACGGTGAGTGTCACCGAAGACTTGATTGGTGAGGTCAAAAGCCTTCTCGGCTCACACTGTTTCAGCCGCTAGATAGAGGCCACGGTGCGGTAGTCGCGCTCCGAATACACCAGCGGTTGTGCAGGGTTTCCGAGAACTCCGCCCGTGACACGAGCGGCCACCATAGCGCTGAACTCGACCTCGGTGATGGCCACCACTGTGGCTGACATCCACGCGTGAACGCCGGTGAGGAGCGGAAGCCCACCGGGCCCCTCCTCCCAGTGGTTGCCGTCAAAGCGTTGATCGGACTCGCCGGCCATCTTCTTCGCGAGTTCTAAGTTGTCGGTGGAAAGCAGGTGGATGAGGACAGGTGTGTCGAGGGCGACGGACGACCACGAACTTGCTGTTTGGGTCATGTTGAAGGTCGCCACGGGCGGATTAGCTGAAAGAGAGGCTAACGAAGTGGCAATGAATCCCGTTGGGGAGCCATCTTTTTTGAGCAGTGTCACCACCGCGATGCCGGCACCGTGGCGGCGGAACGATTCAAGAAAGGCTTGCGAGGGGCTGAGTGCGTCTGAAGATGTCATCACCTCTAGCTTAAGCCAGAGTTCCCCGGGTTTATTCCCCCTCCCCAGATACGATGGGGACGCCATGATTCGACTAGAAGACCTTCGAGGGGTCGCCCTCACTGCGCAGAACGCTCACGGGTTCGTCCCCCGCGTCACTTTGGGCCGGGCGGAGGTCGACTCCACCGTCGTCGAACTGATGGCCGAGGTCACGAGGGATGGGTCTATCGCCCTCAAGCGGCACGCTCTCGCGTTTGATGGCGTCGAGGTTGCTGACTTGCGGGTGAGCGCCTCAGCCCTGAAGGGCGCACTGTCCGGGTTGGACAAAGATGTCAAAGCTGCGCTTCAGGAATCGATCCGGCGCGTTCGCGCCGCATCAGAGGACGCTGTTCCGCGCTCCACGACCACGACCTACAACGCCGGTGGGAGTGTGACCACCCGCTATGTTCCGGTGGATCGAGCCGGCGTTTATGTCCCCGGTGGTAAGGCGGTCTACCCCTCGAGTGTGGTGATGAACGTTGTCGCCGCCCAAGCGGCGGGGGGGCGAGACATTGTCGTCGTATCACCGGCTCAGCAAGAGTTCGGAGGGCTGCCCCACCCCACAATTTTGGCCGCGGCAGAACTCTTAGGAATTACCGAGGTTTATGCGGTGGGGGGTGCGAGCGCCATCGCAGCACTTGCCTGGGGTGTTCCCGATATCGGTCTGGAGGCGGTGTCGGTCATTACGGGTCCTGGGAACAGGTATGTCGCCGCAGCAAAACGTCAGGTGACCGGTCAGGTGGGAATTGACTCCGAGGCGGGACCCACGGAAATAGGAATTATTGCCGATGAGACGGCTCACCCGGAGTTTGTGGCCGCGGATTTGGTCTCACAA
>JAQBZV010000018.1 GCA_027728145.1 Actinomycetota bacterium
CTGCGATGTCCGTAGCCACCGGCTCGCTATCCCCGGAGAGGAACCGTCGAATCTGCTCTTCACTGGTGAAAGGGTCTACGGTAAGACTTACCGTGACATCTCCGGAGGACAGTGTTCCTGTTTCGTCTGCCCGGAGGAGCACGCTGTAGGCGCCCCCCAGCTCTGGCTCGATAATGCCGCCGGCGTCCACGATGAGGTCGACTCGAGCTTGGGACCTTTCGTCACTCGCGACTGCGGGCGTGACGGGAGAGGTCAACGACAGGGTCAGCGCAAGGAGCACCCCGAGGGCCACAAGGGACCGTCGGGGCTTGCTGAAAGCTGAGCTGGCGCCGAAGTTATCCACGCCTGCGTGTCACTGTCCCCCGAGCTGGCATGGTTCAGAGTCTAGACTCTGAACACTATGTCGAGCGTTGCGAAAGCCGTGGAAACACTGCGTCTCGTGACCTCGAAAGAGCCCATTAAGGGCCTTGCGCAGGCCTTTGCGGATGCTGGTTTCGAGTTGGCGCTGGTCGGCGGACCCGTTCGTGATGCGTTCCTCGGACGCCCGGTTCACGACCTCGATTTCACCACTTCGGCGACACCCGAGCAGAGCGAAAAAATTGTGAAACCTCTCGCCCAGGCAACCTGGGACGTGGGGAGAGCGTTTGGCACTATTGCCGCCCAGGTCGGCCCGCACACCGTAGAAATTACGACCTACCGGGCTGACACCTATGACGGCAGCACGCGGAAGCCCGACGTGGTGTTTGGCACAAGTCTCGAGGAAGACCTCCATCGCCGGGACTTCACGATGAATGCGATGGCGCTCACGCTTCCCGAAGCGAAGCTCGTGGATCCGTGCAACGGCCTGGATGACCTTCTCGCGGGGGTATTGAGGACCCCGATTGAACCTGAGATCTCCTTCCAAGACGACCCGCTTCGCATGATGAGGGGTGCCCGTTTCGTGAGTCAGCTGGGAGTCACGATTCATCCCGACACTGCTGCAGCAATGACCACTCTTGCTCCTCGGATTGCCGATATTTCTGCGGAGCGGGTCCGCGAAGAGCTCACCCGCCTTCTTGCCACCGAAAGTCCTCGTGCGGGTCTGGAGGTGTTGGTGGAGAGCGGAATCGCGGACCTGGTGCTTCCCGAGCTTCCCGCTCTCCGCCTGGAGTCTGATGAGCACGCTCATCACAAGGACGTCTATCAGCACACCTTGACGGTGGTGGAGCAAGCAATTGAGGAAGAAAAGCGCCGTTTTCCCGACTCTCCCCCCGATGTTGCGCTGCGCGTTGCCGCTCTCCTGCACGACATTGGGAAGCCAGCAACGAGGCGCTTTGAAGCGGGCGGAGTGGTGACTTTCTACCACCACGATGTTGTGGGCGCGAAGCTCGCAAAAAAGAGACTCAAAGCTTTGCGCTTTGATAACCAGACGATTGACTCGGTAGCGCGACTCATTGAGCTTCATTTGCGCTTCTTTGGATATTCAGAACAGGCTTGGACGGACTCTGCCGTTCGGCGCTACGTCCGAGATGCCGGGGAGGAGCTCGAGCGTCTCCACATCCTCGTGCGGGCCGATGTGACGACCAGAAACAAGCGAAAAGCGGACCGATTGTCGTTTGCGTATGACGACTTGGAGGCACGGATTGCGGTGCTTGCCGAGCAAGAAGAACTTCAGGCAATCAGGCCCGAACTAGATGGTGAGCAGATTATGTCAATTCTGGGCCTCAAGCCAGGTCGTGACGTTGGTGACGCTTACCGATTCCTCCTTGAACTCCGATTGGATGAGGGAGAGATAGGCGTCGAGGAAGCAACCGCGAGACTTCGAGCGTGGTGGGACAACCGCTAGCTGTTGCCTTGGCGCCTCCTGGCGCCTAGACTGTGGCAGTTGTCTTGCTCGCAAGACACAGCACTAATCCCTCCTGTTGCAGAAATCCTGTAACCGTTGAGTCCGAAGGAGGTGGGGTAGTCGTGCACGATTATGAACTGATGGTCATCCTTGACCCAGAGACAGATGAGCGCACCGTTGCTCCCAGTCTCGAAGCGTTCCTTGAGGTCATCCGCAAAGACGGTGGCAACATTGAGAACCTCGACATTTGGGGTAAGCGTCGGTTGGCGTACGAAATCAAGAAGAAGACTGAGGGCATCTATGCCGTCGTCAACTTCACGGCATCATCTGAGGCCACCGCTGAGCTTGACCGCCAGCTGCGTCTGAGTGAAGCCGTCATGCGCACCAAGGTTTTGCGCCAGGACGAAGCAGCTGTTCGTCTGGGAGCGCCCGAGGAAGCGCCTGTAGCCCAGAAGGTCTCCCTGTCCGGCGGCAGCAAGCGCCGCAAGTCGGAGTAGATCATGGCGGGCGAAACAATTATCACCGTGGTCGGAAACCTTACTGCCGACCCCGAGTTGCGCTACACCCAAAACGGCGTAGCGGTCGCAAACTTCACCATCGCCTCCACCCCGCGTAATTTCGATCGGGCGACGGGCGAGTGGAAAGACGGCGACCCTCTCTTCATGCGCGCGAGCGTATGGCGTGAATTTGCGGAGCACGCAGCCTCCTCTCTCACCAAGGGTGCTCGCGTTGTGGCCACCGGCCGTCTTCGTCAGCGCTCCTACGAGACCAAAGAGGGCGAAAAGCGCACCTCTATTGAGCTCGAGGTTGACGAGATCGGCCCCAGCCTCCGTTACGCAACCGCACAGGTTCAACGTCAATCCGGCGGCGGCTCCAAAGCTGCTGTGGACGACGCGTGGAGCGCTCCCGCTTCTGGCGGAGCAACCCAGGACCCGTGGGCGAGTGCGGCCCCCGCAGATCAGGCGCCCATCGAGGACGCACCCTTCTAACCGACCTGTGAGCGCTGTGGAGATTGTCTCCTCAGCGCCAGAGTAGAAAGAACATCACCATGGCAGGAAAATCCAGCGGCGACCGCCGCAAACCACGGATGGGTAAAGGCGGCAAGCCCGCAGCTCCCGTCAAGTCCATCACCGTCGGCGTCATCGACTACAAAGATGTCGCGACGCTTCGCCGGTTTATTTCGGACCGCGGGAAGATCCGCAGCCGCCGAATCACCGGTGTCTCTGTCCAGGAGCAGCGTTTGCTCGCCAAGGCCATCAAGAACGCACGCGAGATGGCCCTGTTGCCTTACGCCGGCGCCGGACGCTAAGGAGAGCATCATGACAAAGCTCATTTTGACTAACGAGGTCGCTGGCCTTGGCTCCGCCGGAGACGTCGTGGACGTGAAGAACGGTTACGCCCGCAACTTTCTGATCCCCCAGGGTTTCGCCGTAGCGTGGAGCAACGGTGGCCAGAAGCAGGTTGACCAGATTCGCACTGCTCGCGAAGCCAGGGTCATGGCATCCCAGGAGGAAGCTCAATCCTTGAAGGACCGGCTGGAGAAGGCGCCCATTGTGTTGAGCGCCAAGGCCGGAACCGAGGGCCGTTTGTTTGGTTCCGTCACCCGCAACCACATTGCGGCTGCCATCGAGGCAGCAGGAATCACGGGCGTTGATAAGCGCGCCATTGAAATCCTGAAGCCGATTAAGTCGGTTGGCTCAGCTGATGTCGTGATCAAAATTCACGACGGAATTATTGCCAACGTCACGCTCTCGGTAAAAGCGCAAAAGTAGGCCATTTCCTTTCTGCGTGAAGGCTCCTCGTGATGAGGAGCCTTCACCATTTAAGGTGTCTTTCTCCACATAGAGCCCCCTACCACAGTGAACTCTAAACCGGTGCTTTATACAGATTCACACACCACGAAATGTGGGTTTTGCAGGTCGGTAAATAACTATTTTTCCGTGAAAATTGGTTCACTATTGCGCAGATAATCCCCATTTTATCCACAGGCTCTCCGGCGTTTCTCGACAACAGTGCACAGAGTTATCCACAGGCTTGATTGTGTGTCGTGAGCAGCATCCCTAGGGTGAGAGCACGCTTTGAAAGAAGGACCCCCAGAGGATCCTCTGAGAGCCTCCCGGCGGTGTCGGTCGATGGTGATAGACCTGAGGGTGGCGTCATCTCACTGTGTAGTTGTCGTGCGAAAAAAGAGAGGAGGACTGTGTGTCGATAGCGCAGTTGGGCATCGTCCCGGACTCTCCGGCAGATCGCGGGTATGGCGGAGACCGCACTCCTCCCCACGATGTGCTCGCAGAGCAAAGCACACTCGGCGGAATGCTTCTGAGCAAAGACGCTGTTGCTGACGTTATTGAGGTGGTTCGAGGGCGTGACTTTTATTTGCCCAAGCACGAGATCATCTTCGACGCCCTGCTTAACTTGTACTCCCATGGCGAGCCCACCGATGTCATCACGGTCTCGGAAGAGCTGACCAAGACAGGCATGTTGTCTCGAGCTGGTGGCGTTGACTACCTGCACACAATCGTGTCTGTGGTCCCCACGGCAGCAAGCTCCGGGCACTATGCCGCCATCGTGGCTGACAAAGCTGTCCTTCGTCGCCTTGTAGACGCGGGAACCCGTATCGCCAACATGGGCTACACCAGTGAGGGCGAGGTGACAGACCTCGTCAACTCTGCCCAGACCGAGATCTACCAAGTCGCGGGAGGTGTTGAGGCGGAGGATTACGTGCCGCTCACCGAAGCGGTGTCGGCCGCGGTGGACGAGATTGAGGCGGCCCGGGGTCGTGACGGTGAGATGGTCGGTGTTCCTACGGGGTTCTCCGAACTGGATGGTTTGATGAATGGGCTCCACCCCGGCCAGCTCGTGCTGATTGCGGCTCGACCCGCCCTGGGTAAGTCAACGCTGGCATTGGACTTGGCGAGGAGCGCTGCAATTCGGTACAAACAACCCACCATTTTCTTCTCCCTGGAAATGGGCAAGTCTGAAATCGCGATGAGGTTGCTCTCTGCAGAGACCTCAATCCCCCTGCAAAAATTGCGTAAGGGAGTTGTGGAGGCACGGGACTGGACGACCATTGCCTCGACTCGGGGACGCATTGAATCTGCGCCCCTCTACATTGACGACAGCCCCAACATGACTCTGGTCGAGATCCGCGCCAAAGCCCGACGCCTGAAACAGCGGGTCGGGCTCAAAATGATCGTCATCGACTACTTGCAGTTGATGACGGCGGGTAAGCGAGTGGAGTCCCGTCAGCAGGAAGTGAGCGAGTTCTCTCGGGCGCTCAAGCTTCTGGCAAAGGAGCTGCAGGTTCCCGTGGTCGCTCTGTCACAGCTCAACCGTGGTCCCGAGCAGCGTTCAGACCGGAAGCCACAGTTGAGTGACTTGCGTGAGTCGGGATCGCTGGAGCAAGACGCTGATGTCGTGATTTTGCTTCACCGTGACAGTGCCTACGAGAAGGACAGTCCGCGAGCTGGAGAGGCTGACCTGATCGTGGCGAAGCACCGTAATGGTCCCACCGACACAATCGTTGTCGGGTTCCAGGGGCACTACTCCCGCTTTGCCGATATGCCCAAGGTCTAGGTGGTCTTCGCACGGCGGAACCCTCATTACGCTGGAGGGGTGGCAGCCGATTCTCGACAACCGCAGGCGCTCCCCTACTACGTAGTGTCGGCGCTTCGTTCCCTGATTCTGATCATCACGGGGCTTGTCATCACGTTCACTCCTGGTCACACCGCACAATTTGGTCTCGTAGCGCTCGGAATTTTGGGGATTGTGACCGCGGTAGGACTGGGTTTGGTCGCGCTGGGGCTTTCCACCACAAAGACTGGGCGCGGCCTCCACCTCTGGCAGGCATTGGTGTCCCTTGTTGTGGGAGCGCTAGTTTTGGCTCTGCACGAGGCGGGAATGATTCTGTTGCTCTGGGCTCTCGTGTTTTGGGCTCTGCTGGTGGGGGTTGCCGAGATTTTCTTTGGCGCACGCTTAGCCGCTGGCGATGCTCTTCGCCGGGACTGGATCACGCAGGGCGGCATGACCGTGGTTCTCGGCGTTATTGTTCTCTTTCAGCCCGCGGATAGTGTGGCTGTGGTGGGTTTCCTAGGAGCGTGGGCTATCGTCCAGGGTGTTTATATGGCAATCGCCAGTGTTGCCCTCAGGTTCCCCACCACGACAAAGGACTATCCCCATGACTGAGCCCACGCGGCGCCAGAAGCTCCGTCCGATTGAATACGTGATGCTCTCGGGAGTGATGGCTCTTTTTGCCGGGCTCGTCGTGTTGATGGTGACCCGGGATCGGGTGCTCGCGATCATCGGCAGTGGCGTGGTGTTCATCCTGGTGATCATGGGAATTGCCATGCTGCTCTTGGCCGTGTCTCCCAACTCAACACCCGATGGCGAAAAGAGCGCCCCGGGGACAGGCAACGACTAAGCCTCAGTCGAGATAGTCAACGAGCGCGGAGGCCAGCCCCACGTAGTTCTGGGGGGTTAGTCCCTCGAGGCTCTTCTTAGCGGCCTCAGAGATGTCGAGACCCTTGACAAACGCGGCGAGCGCTTGCGCATCTACTGCCTGTCCTCTGGTGAGCTCCTTGACGATTGCGTAGGGGTCGCTCTCGTGGGAGTTGCCGCGCACAATCTCTGCACGCATCACGGTCTGGATGGCTTCGGCAAGAACTTCCCAGTTGCTCTGAAGGTCGGCCATCAGGGCCTCTTCATTGAGTGAGATCTCGTGGAGCCCCTTCTGGAGGTTTGTCAGCGCCAGCAGAGAATGACCAAATCCCACACCAATGTTTCGCTGAGTAGAGGAGTCGGTCAGATCCCGCTGCAAACGGGTGGTGACCAGTGTTGCTGCGAGACCGTCAAGGAGAGAGCTGGAAATTTCGAGGTTAGCCTCGGCGTTTTCAAATCGAATGGGGTTGATCTTGTGCGGCATGGTCGAGGATCCGGTGGCTCCGGGTTCGGGAATCTGGGTGAGGTAGCCCACGGAAATATAGGTCCACACGTCAGTCGCCAGGTTGTGAAGGATGCGGTTGGCGTGAGATATCGCGGTGAAGAGCTCTGCCGCACCATCGTGGGATTCGATTTGGGTGGTCAGAGGGTTCCAGGTGAGACCCAGGCCTTCCACAAAGTTTTTGCTCACGATGGGCCAGTTAATTCCCGGCTCCGCGACTACGTGAGCGGAGAACGTTCCCGTTGCTCCCGAGAACTTGGCTAAATAGGGGACTTGGGCGATGCGATTCCGAACCCGAGAGAGGCGCCCAGAAAACACTGCGAGTTCTTTTCCAAAAGTGGTGGGTGTGGCGGGCTGTCCGTGGGTTTTGGCCAGCATGGGGGCGTCGCGCCAGGTGCGAGCGAGTTCGGCAATACGGACAGCGACAGCGTCGAAAGCAGGCAGCCACACGTGAGCCACAGCGTCCCGGGTTACCAGGGCGTAGGACACATTGTTGATGTCCTCACTGGTGCAGCCAAAGTGGACCAGTTCGCTCACACTGTCGAGGCCGTGAGCCACAAGGACATCACGCACGTAGTACTCGACGGCTTTTACATCGTGCTTGGTCACCGCCTCAAAGGCGGCAATCTTCTCGATGTCGCCCTGGCCGAAATCATCGGCAACCGCTCGAAGGGCTGCCACGGTCTTTGCTGGGAGTGCAGTCGTTCCGGCCACGCCCTCCGCACACAGGGCGATAAGCCACTCGATTTCGACTCTGACTCGTGCTCGATTGAGGGCTGCTTCTGAGAAGTATTCTCCGAGGGCTTCGGTTGCCTCGCGGTAGCGTCCATCCAGGGGACTGAGGGGTTGGTGGCCCAAGGGCGACATGGTCACCTTCCTGTCTGGGAGATTTCCCTCTCTCTATTCTTCCCTATTTTGCTGTCCACGGGGGAGTCATCCAGCGGAAAGTTGTGCCCTGAGGGGCAGCTGAACCCCAACGTCGAGGCGTCACACCACACTCCTCTCGGGAGAAGAGTGATGGACGATGCAGATCCTGGCTGGCACGCCAGCCAGATTCGACGTGTGGCGCTCGAGCTCGAGGACGCGCTGCGCGCAGGACCGTGGCAAGGCCCCTCCCAGCTCGAGTGCCGAGCGCGCATTATGGAGATTCGAGATGATCTGCATCGTGTGGCGCGACTGGTGGAGATCTCAGCGCGCGAGATGGCCAGATGAGTGGCAATCCCTTTTGGATTCATGACCCCAGGTCGGTGACGGTGTGTGATGAGTACGTCTACGCACTCCTCGTGACTATTCAGAGAAGCCATGCCGCGTTGTATTCCACCTGGGTGGCCTTGGCATCCAGTGAGGCGCCGCTCCCGAGCTTCGCCATACCCTCACTACCCCCGGTGGATTACGGTCACGCTCGCTCAGTGCTCGGGGAAAGCCTTGACGACCTGTCCTGGTTGCGCGGTGCTCTGGTGAGCTTTGCTGAGGCAACGGCTGCCCAAGAGAGGGCTCGTGCTGTGGTGTGGAGTGAGCCTGCGGAGCGCGCGCTCGCGCTGTGGGTTGCAGTATTTGCCGGGGCCGACACCGAGGGGGCGCTCGGCGATAATCCTGTAAGTCATGCTGCACGGAGCGCCACGGACGGTTTTCCCTCCACCCATCACGTGGTGGTCACAGAGGAACCAGTAGCCCACCAGGTCGCCGTCGCCCCCCAATCCCTAGGGGATCGAGTAAGTCGGATTCCCAGGGCGGAGAGCCCGATCCGTATTGAACGCTATCTGGATGGGCAGGGGCGACCGCACTCCGAGGTCTATATCGCGGGAACCAATGATTGGGGGGTGGGGTCGAGTCCTGACCCCTTTGACATGCAAAGTAATATTGCGCTGGTGGCGGGTCTGTCGGCTGCTTCCCTGGTCAGCGTTCAGAAAGCAATGAGGGTCTCGGGAATTGCTCCTGGTGAGCGCGTGACCTTTACCGGTCACTCTCAAGGTGGCGTCATTGCGGCACGGTTAGCGGAGTCGGGCCGCTACCAAACCACGGGTTTGCTGGTTGTGGGAGCTCCGACGGGAACACTCACGATCACGGGCGACTACCCCGCGCTGGCCTTGCGCCACACCGACGATGTTGTGCCGCGTTTAGGCGGTAGTGACCGCGGCTCGGGATTCACGACAGTGGAGCGCGCAAGTGGTCGTTTCCCTGGAGACGTCGCTGGTGCGCACGAACGGGTTGGCTACGCAGACATGGCACGTGACCTGGACTCCTCGCCAGCGAGATCGCACTTGCCGGAACTCCCCAGCCCGTCGGGGACCACTCAGCCCAGGGTGTTCAGCGCCAGTCGAGTGGGTGGTTAGCGGCGCTTGCCCACCAGGGGACGCAGGACCATTCCGATAACCCAGCTCGAAAGGCTCAAGACAAGGGCGCCGATGATTCCCCAGTAAAAGTCCTGAACAAAAAGTCCAAAGCCCAACCATTCCGAGACCAGAGTCACGAGAAGGAGCAGGAGAGCATTGACGACCAGAGCGATTAACCCCAGCGTCAAGACATAGAGCGGGAAGGCCACAATCCTGATGGCGTTGCCGACAATGCCGTTGATGAGGCCAAACACGAACGCAATGAACACGTAACTGACCAGGAGTTCAAGGCTTGGACCCCCAGCAATCACTGGTTCACCCTCTGCGTACGCGACCATGGTGAGGCCCGGAACAATCCAGACCGCAATGGCAAGCGCGAGAGAGTTGACAAGAAGTCGGATAAGAAAACGAAGCATGTTCTAACTATGCCGGCTGGTCTGGGGTCGCGCCAATGCTGTCCGCGGCACACAGTGTGCTGGGGGTGTCGTTGTGCCCAGGATATGGCTCTCTCGAAACGAGTGCCCCGCTAGATTAGAGCCATGCCCTACACCGATGCCACTGTGCGCCTTCTGGCACAGGACGGGCAGCTCGTTCACACCGATCGCAACGAGATGTATCACCAGGCAATTGCTCACCTCACCGAGGCGGAGATCCTCGAGTTTTATCGGGTAATGACCGTGGTCCGTCGCTTTGACGTGGAGGCTGGAAACCTGCAGCGCCAGGGACAAATGGCTCTCTGGGTGCCGAGCATTGGCCAGGAGGCAGCGCAGGTGGGGTCTGGGTTTGCAACCCGAGCCCAGGACCACATTTTTCCTGCATACCGGGAGCACTCGGTTGCCTACCTCAAAGGCCTCGACCTTGTCGACATCATTCGGATGTTGCGCGGTGTCACTAACGGTGGTTGGGATCCCAATAAAACCAATAACTTCCACCTGTACACCCTGGTGATTGGTTCCCACACCCTGCACGCGACCGGCTATGCCATGGGAATCGGTTTTGATGGCGCCTGTGGCTCTGGAGACCTCGACTCTGACGAAGCCGTCATGGTGTATTTCGGGGACGGCGCAACAAGCCAGGGCGACACCAGTGAGGCGCTGATATTCGCCCAGAGTTACCAAACACCTCAGGTCTTCTTCTTGCAAAACAACCACTGGGCAATCTCTGTCCCCGTGCGGGTTCAGTCCAAGACACCCCTGTTTGAGCGCGCGGCGGGTTTTGGAATGCCGAGCATCCAAATTGATGGCAACGATGTGCTGATGAGTTACGCGGCCACCCGACTTGCGATGGACGCGGCTCGCTCAGGTCAAGGGCCACACTTCATCGAGGCGCTCACCTATCGGATTGGCGCTCACACCACCAGTGATGACCCCTCAAAGTATCGGGATGAAGATGAGCTTGCCTTCTGGCAAGCGCACGACCCGATCGATCGCTACCGTGCTTACCTCCAAGGCTTGGGCGTTGAGCAGAGCTATTTCGATGGGGTCGCAGTCGAGGCGGAGGACTATGCGGCGGATATTCGGCAGCGGACGCTTGCGTTGGAATCGCCACCGGTGTCGGAAATGTTCCAGCACGTATTTAGTGACCCCCACCCGGTAATTGCCGCGGAGAGCGAAGCACTGGCGAGCTATTTGGCGTCCTTTGAGGAGGCTGGACAGTGACCGAGTTTCCTCTCGCTAAGGCAATCACC
>JAQBZV010000019.1 GCA_027728145.1 Actinomycetota bacterium
CACTCCTCGCCTCCTAGACGCGCTCGAGCGGACGAGAGGGCTTAGCGCTCTTCTCCTCCAGCTCACACGAAATACCGGCTTGCTTGAGCAGGTCCACGAGTCGACGTGACCGTGAACGGGTGGTCAAGGTGATGACGCGACCTTCCTTACCCGCGCGACCGGTACGACCGGAGCGGTGCACATACGACTTGAAGTCATCTGGCTGGTCCACCTGAACGACGGTGTCGATGTCATCCACGTGGATTCCTCGGGCCGCCACATCGGTGGCCACCAAAACATTCACGCGGCCCGACGTGAGCTTCTCCAGGTTGCGGGTTCGCCGCGCCTGGTTGAGGTCACCGTGAAGGCTGACAGCGGGAACACCGTGATCATCCAAGTGGTCCGCAAGCTCCTCAGCGAAGGCACGAGTCCTGGTGAACATCAACACCTTGCCCGGTCCTTGAGCGAGCTCCAAGACAACGTCACGCTTCTGGCGCTGGTCGACGACCCAGACCCGGTGGTCAATGTTGGAGGACTCCTGGTTTTCACCGGCAACCTCAAACACTGCGGGGTTGGGCAGGAACTCTGCCACGATTCCGGCAACACCGGCATCGAGAGTCGCCGAGAACAGCAAGCGCTGGCCACTGGGCGACGTGGCGCGGAGAATTCGGCCCAAAGGCTCAATGAACCCGAGCTCCGACATGTGGTCTGCCTCATCGACTACAGAAATGACGACCTGGGACACATCGAGCTTGCCCCTGGCCATCAGGTCCTCGATACGGCCGGGAGTTCCGATGACGATGTCGACACCACGCTCGAGCGCACCAATCTGTCGACCGAGCGGAACACCACCATAAATCTGGGTGGTGAACAGTCCCACGCTCCTCGCGATGGGCTGAACGGTGCGGTCAATCTGCAGAGCCAGCTCGCGCGTGGGGGCAAGAATCAAAGCTCGTGGTGCCCGACCAACGGCGCGCTTCACGCCATTCTTGGAGAGCCTCAGAAGGCGCTCCACCAGCGGTGCACTAAACGCAATGGTCTTTCCGGAACCAGTCCGACCACGTCCCAAGACGTGTTGGCCCGTCAGTGCGACGGGGATGGTCACGGCCTGCAAAGCGAAGGGAGTGATAGCTCCCTGCTCGCGAATCGCCTCTGCGATGCGGTCGCCAAGGCCTAGGTCCTGGAACTCCAGACCCTCACCAGCGTCGGGAGCAACCGCTACAGCCTCGAGAGGCTTGTGGTTGACCACGGGGAACTGCTTGCGGGGGGCATCAGAAGAGCGGTCATCGCGCCCGGGCCTGCGAGCGGCTCCGTCACGCGGGGGCCTGCGGTCATCACCTGAATAGGGACGACGCTCACCCGAGACAGGCTTGCGATCGTTTTTCTTGTAGGGACGACTTTCTGAAGAGCGGAAAGGTGCGCCTTCTCTTTTCTCAGCGGGCCGGCGATCAGCAGATTCGTCGCGACGGCGCTCGCCCCGTGGGGACTCGCCGTCAGCGTGGGCCTGGGGCCTGCGCTTCTTTTGGTCCTGAAAGGAAGTGCGTTTTGTGGGTGGGCGCCATGAAGGAGCCTTCTTGGAAGATGGCATGAATGAGGTCAGCTTTCTTTGTGATCAGATGGGGAGAAGAGGTGTCACACATGACACCAGGCCCAGATCACCAGTAGCCAGACCGGGGCTGTTTCGTCTACACATGCGGCCGCTCTCACGACTGTGAGGCGATGGCCCACGAGGTTCGCCACCGATGGCGTTCTCTTGTTCCGTGCCTCAGAGTACCACCCACCCCGGTTTTGTGGGGGAAAAGTTTCTCTCCCGGCGGGCGTAGAGTGAGCGCGTGCATCGGGGACTCCATTACGTCAGACGGTGGAGTCAGCTCCTCTCCGGGCTTTTCTTTTTCGGTTTTGCCGCCGCCATGATGTTGCGCGCCGGCTTCGGAGTGGATCCCTGGACAGTGTTTGCCGAGGGGTTCCACGTCACGTGGGGCTTTGGCATTGGCTGGGTCATCGTCGTGAGTGGCCTGGTGGTGTTATTGATTTGGATTCCGCTACGGCAGCGCCCCGGCATCGGAACGGTTTTCAACGCCCTCCTCGTCGGACCCTTCATGGAAGTCGGTCTGGCCGTCATTGAGACGCCGGAGACCGTTATGCAACGAGTTTTTCTCTACGCAGCCGGGCTCCTCATGATGGGCATAGCGAGCGGCCTCTACATCGGGGCCCGATTCGGTCCCGGCCCCCGAGACGGACTGATGGTGGGCTTCAACGCTCGCTTTGGCTATCCGATGTGGGCGGTCCGCACAGTCGTGGAGGTCACGGTGCTCCTCATCGGCTGGAGCCTCGGGGGCAGCTTCGGTGTCGGAACGGTCATCTTTGCACTGGCTATTGGGCCAATCGCTCAACGAGCGATTCGAGTGTTCCGGGTTCCGGACTATCTCGCGAAAGCCACCGGCAAATAGAGGTCCTGGACACGGTCCTCCAGGGCCGTGTGATCATTTCGCGTGTAGAGACCGCACCGGACTTCCGTGCAGTCCACGTTCTCATCAGCGCTGGCCGGTATTTCGATATAGGCAGTGAACGTTCCAGCGCCCCGGTCATCGAAACTGCGAGCCCCAAAAAGGCGCCATGCCCAGTCGTCATTGACCCAGTTTGACGCTGCGTACTCAATGGCGCCGGCGGTGGAATCGCCATCCTCAACAGTGCTCGGAACTCCCCCCAAGCAGGGTCCGGGTTTACCATCGGCCGACTCGGGAACCTGACACACGGCCACGTAGATTCCTTTGGCTGGATCGAAACCAGAGCCCGACACAATGAGACGGTCACCGGGGGCAAGAGCAGAAAAATCTGCCGAGCCACCCTCCGCAAAGACTGCCGCTAGTGTCCGAGTCCGGCCGTCATCACCAGTGGCACTCACGCTCGAGGGGTATCCCGCAACGTCGAGTTCCTGACCGGAGGACCCCGCAGGTGAACTGGTGACAATGGGAACAACGATCCAGGCGGTGATGAGAGCCGCCACCGTTACCGCGATTCCCCCGACCCAGGCCAGGACGCGCACAAAGGGTCTTCGGGGAGAGGTCATGCGCTCAGTCTATTTACGAGTGCGAGTAGCCTTCCCGTGTGCGCTTTCGCGAAATGGTGGCTGTGGCAGTGGGCGGAGCTGTGGGGACTCTCACCAGGGTTGGTGCACTAGAGGCCACCGAGCATCTGGCCCACGGTGCCCTGATTGCCACGCTGGTGGCCAATACTCTCGGGGCTCTCGGGTTAGCGTTTGTCCTCTCCAGGGGCTTACCTGAGTTCCCCTCCTGGCTTCGACCAGGAATCACCGTTGGGTTCTTTGGCTCCTACACAACGTTCTCCGCTGTTGCGCTGATCGCCGTCACGGAGACCATGGCGCTGGGCCTTGGTTACCTCGCTGTCACCCTGGTCGCCGGAGTAGTCGGAGTTCTGATCGGCCGGGCTCTGGGTTCCCTCGCCCGAGGGGGAGCGCGATCATGACGCCGCTGGCACTGCTCGCAACGGTTCTTCTGGGTTCACTCGGGGCTCTCCTGCGGTGGCTCGTGGGAAAGGTTGCACCCCAGGCACCGTGGTGGTCACTCGGGATTGTCAACGTGGCCGGATCGGTGATTGTGGGAGTTCTGGCCGCACTCCCGGAAACGTTCTGGACCTACCCCCTGATGGTGGGTGTGGCAGGAGGCCTCACCACCTTCTCGACGCTAGCGGTGCTCATGGTTCCGCCCACCACACAGGAAATTGCCCGACGCGCACTCTGGCCACTCGCGCTTCACCTTGTGCTAGGAATTGCCGGGTGTGCCCTGGGATTTGTGGGTACCCAAGCAGTGCTCTAAACCATCAACGCGCCAAGGTGTGCGTGATAAACTCCCTCCATTCTCTATACCTGACGCGGCAGGTTCTGGTCCCAGATGCCCTCGTCGACAGAAGCAAAGGGGTGACCGATGGGTCGCGGTCGGCAAAAAGCAAAGCACACCAAAGTGGCGCGCGAATTGAAGTACTACTCGCCTGATACTGACCTGTCACAACTGGAGAAAGAGCTCGCCACATCGCAGGGCGACGACCAGTATGAAGACAAGTGGGCGGACTACGACGACGCTGAGGAAGAGTCCGCGTAGGTTCCGACCAACCGGATGGCGCCGCCCTCAACACCTTTAGCGCTGGTTGTGACCTCTGGAGACATCTCTCCACTGTCCTCGCGAACAATGCCAACCTGCCATACCCGGTGGCCCGACTTCTTGAGCGCAGTAGACACCGCTGTGGCCTCAGTGGGATCGACCACTGCCACCATTCCTATTCCCATGTTCCAGGTGTCCTCCACCTGACCCAGAGAAAACCCACCCGCATCCGCCAACACCTGCATCACCACGGGTGGCGACCAGGTGGAACGATCGACATCAACTGATAGACCTCGAGGGATCACCCGCGACAGGTTCTGCGCAATACCTCCACCCGTCACGTGGCTCAGCATATGAAGAGACCCGGGGTGGGTGGCCATGAGCTCCAGAACTGCCGAGGTGTAGAGCATGGTGGGCTCGAGCAACTCCAGGCCCAGCTCCCTCGAAAAATCGGGTCGCGCAGCGTGCAGATCCCAGCCCCGCTCGGCCACGATCTTGCGCACGAGCGAGAACCCGTTGCTGTGAAGCCCATTCGAGGCCATCGCGATGACCACATCTCCCGCACGAACTTTGCTCGGGTCCAACATCTGATCTGCCTCGACAACCCCGGTGGCCGCACCCGCGACGTCGTATTCATCAGGCTCAAGCAAACCCGGGTGCTCAGCAGTTTCGCCACCCACCACTGACACCCCGCAACTTGCTGCGGCCTCGGCAATTCCTCGAACAATGTCTGCAATGCGTTGCGGAACTACCTTTCCGCAGGCGATGTAGTCAGTCATAAACAGTGGGGTCGCGCCCACGACCACGATGTCGTCCACGACCATGCCCACTAGGTCGTAACCAATGGTGTCGTGCACGTCCATCGCTTGGGCAATGGCGACCTTTGTGCCGACGCCGTCAGTCGAGGTCGCCAAAATGGGTGCTCTGTAGGAGGTCAAGAACGAGGCGTCATAAAGACCAGCAAATCCTCCGACGCCACCGATGACTCGAGAAGAGTGGCTGTTGGTCAGCGCCGCCTTCATCAAGTCAACCGCCCGATCGCCGGCGCTCGTGTCCACTCCACTGGATTGATAGGGGGAGGGCAGCGACACAATCCGAGTCTACTGGAGCCCTCGGCAGGCCACTGTGGATAACTTTGACGGCCTCTCCTCGAACACTTCTAGCCTTCCAGGATGAAACAGCAGACCACACCTCGAACCTCGTCCTTTTCCGCCAGAACATCCTGGGTGGGGGTGCTGTTGCTCGGAGCCGGCCTCTCTCAGATGGCCTTGCCACCCAGCCAGGCAACCTCCCCGGGTCCCCAGAGTGCAAGCCTCGAGTTTTCCCACATCGATGAGTCTTTCGGGGTTCTCTCCGGTGGGCGCCAGACAGACTTCAGCACGGGAACGAGGGGCTGGCAAGAACCTGCCTTTGAGTCACTGGGCATGATGGGAATCGAGTGGACAACCTCACTCCAGGCACACCTCCGACGCAATATCTCGCCGGACCCGGCGACAGCAAACCCGGCCCCGGGTGGCGAGTCGACGTGGACGACCGCGGGGTACGTGAGCGCAGACCCCACCAACCAGCTGTATACGGACAAGATCATCAGTCTCAGTGGTAATCAGGTGCGCTTCTCCCTCCGCCATCGCTCTCTTGCAGACGAGCCGGAAAGCAATCGGCGACTGTATTGGATTGCAGAGCTTGCGGCCGGCTACAACCCGGTCTATTCCGGCGCCGGAACGTCGAGCGTCGTGATCACCGACGCCTCGGGTCTGCACCCGACAATCATCATGCAGGTCACCACCGTTGCGGGAACGGCGACCTTTGAAGGTGGGAATTCTCTCCACACACCTTTGTTGGATGGCGACCGAAGTCCGACCATGTATGTGCTGCCGGGAGACTCCACCGACTTCACCATGGAGATTACTGTCGGCATTCTTGATGCAGACCCGTGTTCGGCAAGCGCCGCCGCCTCGTTCGCGGCGACCCAGGGAGGTGTCTTCGGCCAGGTGTGGGAAAGCCTCACCTCCTGCGCGACAAATGCAACCTGGAGCCTCACCGCTGACGGGGAAGAGTCAGCCCCCCTGGCCCTCGATTTCGATTCCCCCTACCTCGCACCCACCCCGCCGACGACCAGAATGCTCGACCTCCAAGGGCTCCCTGAGGGCGTCACGTGGACGCGCGCAGAGGATTCCGGGACAGCACTGCAGGTGAACCTCACCGCCACCACCACGGTGACGCCCGGCACGTACGCTCTCACCTGGTCTTCGAGCGACACCGTCGACAGCGGCGGGGTGACATCGCTATCGCGTCCCTCCTCGGGGACCGTGGCGCTGACAGTTCTCGCACCACCTGCTCCCGAGCCAATAGTCTCTGCTCCGGCACCTGGTACCCCGTCTGCAGGGAGTCCGGAATCAACTCCCGCTCCGGCAGTAATTGCCGAGCCCGAAAGGTCGGTTGGCGTGGACGCTCCAGCCACCTCCACTCTCGAAATTCCCCCGTTCATTGCTCCACCAGTCGTCGTCAGTGACGACCCGCCGCCGCTATCTCTGGAGCGCGTCCCACGGTTCGCTGGCGAAGTGGAGCCTGTGATTCCCGAGCCGCTGAGTGCTGGCGCGTGGTGGGGGTTGGGAACAGGTCTACTCGCTAGCGGTGGAATTATTGCCGCACTGCGGCGTCGATTCCGACGGACAGGGGTTGCCCGCGACGAGACCGCAGAGTGAATCCGCTGAGCGTGCGTTTGCCCGATAGGCTTGGCTCATCATCGGCTGCCAGACGAGGAGATGACCCCCTTCAATGTGTGGGATCGTGGGAATTGTTTCATCGTCGCCGGTCAACCAACAGGTGTATGACGCACTAGCTCTCCTTCAGCACCGAGGTCAAGATTCCACCGGGATTGCGACATCGGACGAGAACACTCTCCACATTCACAAATCCCGCGGTCAAGTCCGTGAGGGATACCGAACCCGGGACATGCGCACCCTCCAGGGGACCATCGGTTTGGGGCACGTTCGGTATGCGACCCGAGGTAATGCAAAGAAGGAACAGGAAGCGCAGCCGTTCTATGTGAATGCCCCCTACGGCATTGTGTTGGTCCATAACGGAAACCTCACCAACACCCGGGAGCTGACCAAGGAACTGGCTGACAAGGATCGTCGCCACCTGAACACCACCTCCGATACCGAGATGCTCGTCAATGTGCTGGCAAGTGAGCTGCAATCCGCCGAGTCCGGCAAGTCCTTTACTGCGGACACCGCCTTTGATGCTGTGTCCACGCTGCACCGCAGAGTTGAGGGCTCCTATGCCGCTATTGCCGTGATCGCTGGTCAGGGAGTTCTGGCGTTCAGGGACCCCTTTGGTATTCGGCCGCTGATTTTGGGTCGCCGGCAGGCAGGTTTGGTGGGTGACGAGTGGATTGTGGCCAGCGAATCGCTTGTTCTCGAAGCTTCCGGGTATGACATTGTGCGGGATGTGGAGCCCGGTGAGGCAATCTTCATATCCCGTGATGGCACCCTGCATCAGAAGCAATGCGCGGAGAACCCTCGCTTAGTGCCCTGCTCGTTTGAGTATGTCTACCTCGCGAGACCCGACTCCATCATGAACGGCATCTCCGTGTATGAAGCGCGTCTGCGCTTGGGCGACAAGCTGGCCGACACTATCGCCCGATATGCGCCGACAGACAACATCGACGTCGTCATGCCGATTCCGGACTCAGCGCGACCGGCTGCTATGCAGGTCGCGAGAAAGCTCGGCATTGAGTATCGCGAGGGTTTCTACAAGAACAAATACATAGGGCGCACGTTCATCATGCCGGGGCAAGCACATCGGACCAAGAGTGTTCGGCAAAAGCTGAACGCCATGTCGAGCGAGTTTGCCGGAAAGAACGTCCTTATTGTCGATGACTCCATTGTTCGAGGGACCACCTCGCGCGAAATTGTGGAAATGGCGCGCGAAGCCGGAGCCAAGAGTGTGACCTTCACCTCGGCGGCCCCACCCGTTCGATTCGCCCACGTCTACGGAATCAACATGCCCAACAAAGGGGAACTCGTCGCCGCGGGGCGCACCATTCCGGAAATTGCGCGCGAAATTGGCGCAGACCACCTGATTTATCAGGAGGTGGAGGACATGAAAGAAGCCATCATCCACGGTTCCGGGGTGACGGATCTCGATATGAGTTGCTTCACCGGTGAGTACGTCACCGGCACGGTGAGCGACGAGTATCTCTCCTGGGTGGAAACCCACCAATCGAGCTAGTCGTCGCTGGCGTCTTCTCTGGCCATCGTTGTTTCGGTCACCCTGCGCTTTGAGCGCACATCCAGCAGGAGCCACACCACAATCCCCAGGGCAATGGACCCGGTAATTCCGTAGAGCGAGAAATACGCAAAAACGGTTCCAAACCCCAGGGAGGGGTCCGCCTCAAAGAGCCCGGTGACGATCAGGGTTCCAAAAAACCCGAGGGCACCAAACACCACAACAAAGGGGGCGAGCCTGGGAGAGCGGCGAATCGCGACTCTCTGGTGGGGGGCCGGTTTCTCGGTGGACATAGTCTCAGGGTAACCGGACAAGAGGTAACCAGGCTGAGAGATTTGAACGCTCCCCAGACGCCTGGACCAGCCCCTTGGCAAGGGCATCGTCAAAAGTTTGGGTGCCCGTGGCTATCTGCAACCACACTGTGGGAGACATCTCCACGACCGCGGGTGGCGTTCCCCGCGTATGCGTGGGTCCCTCAATAGCCTGCACTGCTCCCCACGGAGGGACACGCACCTCCACGCTCGACCCCGGTGCACCCTGCTTCAACATCTGCAGGGTGAACCGGACTGACAAGGCTTCATCGTCTACCTCGGGAATGCCAGCCTTCCACCGCGTAAGAGCCGCCGTTCCGGCGTCCTCGCGAATTCGTCTGGCGGCCACCCCCACACGCTAGCAATCTCCCGCGGGTAGGGTAAACGCGTGAAGATTTTGGTCGTGGGGTCGGGCGCCAGGGAGCACACCATCATCAAAGCTCTCCGTCGTGACCCGGAGGAACACGAAATTCTTGCGGCGCCGGGAAACGCGGGAATCTCCGCCGACGCCGACATCGTTGCCCTCGACCCTTCCAACCCCAAAGTGGTCACCGAGTTCGCTGCCACCTCCGATGTTGACTTAGTCATCATCGGCCCCGAAGCCCCCCTCGTTGCCGGAGTGGGCAACGCCCTGCGCAAAGCGGGCGTGGCTGTGTTTGGCCCCGATAAAGAGGCCGCGGCACTAGAGGGTTCAAAGTCTTTTGCCAAAGAAATAATGGCGGCCGCCGAAGTCCCCACGGGTAAAGCGTGGACTGTGTCGAGCGAGAAAGAACTGCGCGACGCGCTCGCCACCGCAGGAGCCCCCTACGTGGTGAAAGCGGATGGTCTCGCTGCCGGAAAAGGGGTGCTGGTCACTGAGGATAAAGACGCCGCCATCGAGCACGCGTCCTTCTATCTCCAGCACGGGGACGTCCTGGTCGAAGAATTCCTGGACGGTCCTGAGGTATCGCTGTTTTTCGTGAGTGACGGGAACCGGATTGTTCCACTGACCCCCGCCCAGGACTACAAGAGGGCCTTCGACGATGACGAAGGACCCAACACCGGGGGAATGGGCGCTTACTCCCCTCTTCCCTGGCTCGAGGACAACTTTGTCGAGACGGTCACGACAACCATTGCCCAACCGGTCGTGGATGAACTCGCGTCCCGGGGCACGCCCTTCATTGGACTTCTCTATTGCGGACTCATCATCACCGACAAGGGCATTAAGGTCATCGAGTTCAACGCCCGCTTTGGAGACCCCGAGACTCAAGTGGTGTTGGCCCGGCTTGAGTCACCCCTGGCTCCCCTGCTCTATGCAGCTGCCACCGAAATGCTGGACAGTGTCGAAGCACCACGCTTCAGCGACGAGTGCGCGCTCACCGTGGTTCTCGCGAGCGAGGGTTACCCGGAGAACCCGATCACGGGTCGTGAGATTGAGGGCCTGAACTCGCTCCCCGAGAATCCCCGCGTGAGCATCGCTCACGCGGCAACCGCGTGGGATGGTTCCGATCTCCTCGCCACAGGCGGTCGCGTGATGAGCGTGATTGCCACCGGACCCACCTTTGCCGCAGCCCGAGAGTCGGCCTATGCCACGTTGGAGAGCATCACCCTGGAAGGCTCCCACTATCGACGTGACATTGCGCTTCGCGTTACGTCATGACGACGCTTGCTGGGTGGACTCCGGTCTATTCCGGAAAAGTGCGTGAGCTTTATATTCCAGAATCAGCATCTAG